>JALSTF010000225.1 GCA_026983895.1 Sulfurovum sp. | reverse complement strand
TAACAGGAACTACGACAGAAGAAGCAATAACAGGAACTATAACAAAAACTATAACAGAAGCTACAACAATAAATACAACAGGAGCTACAAGCACAATACCTACAATCGCGGCGGATACAACAGGAAGTATTCGACAAACCGCAGCAGGGTTTCCAGCAGGCCAAGGGCAAACAATTACCGCCGCTACTAGCAGGAGATGCACATGACAGAAAAAGAGACGGTATTGACTCCGCAGGAACAGATCGGGCAGTACAGAAAGCTTAAAGACGACCTTTTAAATGAGTATCAGCGCTTAAAAGTAGAGCTGGAATATGCACAGGATAATGTAGAAGCAGGTTTTTTCAAAGAAAAACGGGACAAACTGGCCGGGCAGATCAAAATGCTCGCCTCGAAAATAGACACTTTGCAGAAAGAAGAAAATCCCGCGTGAAGATCAAATCTGTCCGTACCGCTTTGCTCAAAGCGCCGCTGAAAACCCCTTTTGTCACTTCGCTTCGCCGGGTGGATCGCCTGGAAGATCTTGTCGTTATCATAGAATGCGATGACGGTTCGGTCGGTTACGGCGAAGGGGCTCCCACTCCCGTGATCACCGGTGAGACCATCGGTTCCATGGTGGCTGCCATTGAACTGATCACCCCTTTTCTGCTGGGCAGGGAGATCGATGACTTCGATGCACTGATTCACCATGTCCATGGGCATATCATCAAAAATACCACGGCCAAATCTGCGCTTGAGATCGCCCTGTACGACTTGAAGGCCCAGTCCTCTTCTCTGCCGCTTTACCGGATGCTTGGCGGTTCCAAGAACACTTTTGAGACAGACATTACCATCAGCATGGGAGAGACAGAGCGGATGATAGGCGATGCCCTTAAAGCCGTGGCCCTTGGCTATACTGCACTCAAGATAAAGATCGGGGATGATCCAAAAAAAGATGTCAAACGCATCCTTGCCATTCACAGCGCACTTGACAAGAACATCACTCTCCGGCTCGATGCCAACCAGGGATGGACGGCCGGGCAGAGTGTGGCACTTTTGGAAGCCATAGAAAAACAGGGGGTCATGGCCCAATTCATCGAACAGCCAGTCGCTGCCGATGACATCGAAGGGCTCAAGTACATCAAGGAGCGGGTGCAGACCCCCCTGCTCGCCGATGAGTCCGTCTTTTCCCTTAAAGATGCACGCAGACTCCTCGAAATGGAAGCCATAGACTACGTCAACATCAAATTGGCCAAGACCGGCGGTATCTCACAGGCACTGGCCCTGGCCGACCTTTCAAAGGAATATGGTGTCAAATGTATGATCGGCTGTATGCTCGAAGGCCCTATATCGGTCACGGCGGGGGTCCATGTCGCTTCTGCCAAAGCCGATATCATCACCATGCTCGACCTCGATGCGGTCAGCCTCCTGGCATCCCATCCGGTGGAAACTTCCGTTATTTACGATGAGGGCAGGATCGTACTGTCCGATGATGCCGGGCTGGGGATCCTGGGGATCAAAGCACTCTCCCCGCTTTGACACCCTCCATTAACCTATCTGTACTAAAATACCTCCAATTCAAACCACAATAAAGAGCGTATTCCTCCATGCATAAAACAATGTCACTGCTTTTTTTCATTCTGTTTACGGTCACAACCCTTCATGCCGAATTCATTCTCAAAGAGAGTCACCGAAAACCCAGCCGCATCGACCATATGCCCAAGAACAAAG
>JALSTF010000224.1 GCA_026983895.1 Sulfurovum sp. | reverse complement strand
GGCAGTGACATTGACCCCCCAGACTTTCAAAATAGCCCCCAACCCTATACCGCCAATAAGGATCTTGATGATCGTAAGGATAAAATTTCCCATTTCATAAGAAAGGTCTTTGTTGAATTTTGAAGTCGCTTTGTAGATCAAGCCGCGCAGTGCCTCGGTGATGGCAAGTAGGGCCCAGAAAAGCGTATAGAGCATGAGGGAATTCAGCACATTGACAATAAAGGGTGTTTCCTTGAAAGTAAGAAGAAAAAAGATATGTATGGCAACAATGATAAAGGCAAAACGAATCGGCTCTTTCAGCGCGGAGATCACCTTGTCGTCATAAAAAGTTTTGGAGTGTTTCGCCATGCTCTGGAGAAAAACAAGGACGAGTTTTGTAAAAATCTTGCGCAGTCCAAGAACCAGCAGGAAAAGGATCACAGCAGCAAGCAGATTGGCAAAGGGAATACCCATGAATGTTTTTCCCAGTATCGGGTACTGGTCATAGAGGGGAGCAAGCTGCGCCTGTACGGTGCCAATAATATCGCTATCCATGGTGTTGATCACATTCAGCTCATCCGATACTACTTTGCCTGTAACTGCATCGGCTGTATTTGTGATATTGCCTTCGATATGTACTGTCTGCCCCATCTTCTCTTCTCCTTCACGTTTTATACACAGAATTATAGTAAAATAAACTCAATAAGGAGTCATGAAATGCAAAAGAAGATACTTGGCATATGTTTCCTGTGGTTTGCGGCTATCCTGCTGCATGCCGAGACCAAAGATGCCACGTACCGTGTCTGTTACGGTATCTTCGGACAGCTGGGGCTCAGTCAGGCACATTTGGAAACCCATGGAGATACCTATTTGATCAAAGTGGATGCCAAAACGACAGGTCTGGTCAAAAAGCTCAGCCGCAACAGGCAGGAAGCGTATCTCAGCAGAGGGCATATTGTCAACGGCATGCTGGTCTCCGATACCTTTGACGTACAGAGAAGTTATGCCCACAAGGTAACGATCAATCGTTATCTTATCGATCACAAACGAAAACGTGTCACGAAAAGAGTGATCAAAAAGAAAGAGGGAAAGATCCTCTCTGATGAGACGAAAATACTTGATTTTTACAGTATGGATGATCTGCTCACCCTCTATTTCAATCTGCCCAAACGGCAGGACTTTTCGACACCCGGCACGTATACTCTGACGGCAGTGGGTGCAGAAAAACAGGATGGCAGAGTGAAGATCGTTGTACCGAACTCTCATGAAACCAAGAGATACGAACATACCCTCGGCAGAGGAGATTTTCAGTACCTGACGGCAATCGTGTATCAAAAAATATTTGAGAGCAACAAAGGAGAATTGATGCTTGCCATAGGCAAAGACGGCATTACACAAAAAGCTGTTTTGAAAGATTTGATCCTTTACGGAGACCTTGTGGCGGAACGTATCAAATAAAAAACCTTACTTATGCTACACTTCCGGAAAAATTAAAGGGCATCTATTTTTAGAGGTGCCCTAAACAGACAGGAAGAGATGAAAGAGAAGATCAAAAACCTTGACCGCGGTATTGTGCTGATGCTTCTGGCCTCCCTGACATTTGGGGTGATGGGAGGTTTTGCAAAAGTACTGACCCAGCATCTTCCGGCGCTGGAAGTGACCTTCTTTCGTAATGTTTTCGGTGTTGCCCTGATCGGTCTGGCGATCTGGAGAACACCGCTGAGACAGAGTGGAGGCAAACCGCTGCTTCTTCTGTTTCGCGGCACTATGGGCTTTTTGGCACTGTTGGCATATTTTTATATCATGGGGAAGATCCCGCTGGGCGAAGCGATTACCTACAACAAAACTTCTCCTCTGTTTGTCGCATTCTTTGCCTGGCTTTTTCTCAAAGAAAGGCTGCATTGGAGTGCTCTGATCGCATTGATCCTTGGCTTTGCGGGTATCGTCCTTATCGCTCAGCCCAATGGCGGGGTATTTGACAAATATGATATCCTTGGGATCTTTTCCGGTATCGGCGCGGCACTGGCCTATACTTCCATCCGTGAGCTTCGAAAGTACTATGATACCCGGGCGATCGTGATGAGTTTTATGCTGGTAGGTACACTGGGACCGCTGTTTCTGATGGGACTTGGCAGTATGATGACCGTTTCAGCGGAGTGGGACTGGATCATTGCCCCCTTTTTTATGCCCCAGGGATGGCAATGGTTTTTTATTGTCATGGTAGGGTTGAGCGCTACCGCGTCACAGCTTTTGATGACCAAGGCGTATGAACTGACCAAAGCCGGTATCGTAGGTACCATAAGCTATACCAATATTGTCTTTGGCATGATCATCGGGATCATGCTGGGAGACCCTGTTCCCTCATATTCAACGATTTTGGGTATAATCTTGGTCATACTCTCAGGGCTGATCGTTGCCCTGGTCAAAGAAAAGCCGTAAGGAGCTGTCAATGGGTGCGCTCAAAGATGAGTACTATCCGCATTACACGTATGATGACTATAAAGGATGGGAAGGGGACTGGGAGCTGATCTTTGGTATCCCCTACGCAATGGCGCCTGCTCCCATGATCGAACATCAGAAGATCAGTAACAGGATTGCCTGGCAGCTGCAGGAGGTACTTGTATCCTGTGCAGTCTGTGAAGCGCTTCTGCCCGTGGACTGGAAGATCAGTGACGATACGGTCGTACAGCCGGATAATCTGGTCATCTGTCATGAGCCGGAGTTTGATGCCTACATCACCAAAGCCCCCAAAGTGATCTTCGAGATCCTTTCCAAATCGACGGCACAAAAAGATCTGCACCTTAAATATGATCTTTATGAAAAAGAGGGTGTGACCTATTATGTGATCGTCGATCCGCAGGCACATACGGCAAAGGTCTATCGTCTCAACAGCGAAGGTCGCTATATGAAAGTATGTGATGCAAGGGATGAGAGCGTGGATTTCGAGACGGATGTATGCCGTTTCCGATTTGATTTTTCTAAAATCTGGGATAAAGGAACAGAATGATATTGATAGCCGGACCCTGTGTACTGGAGAGCAGAGACAATGTGATGCGTATTGCCGAAAGTCTTAAAAAATACGATGAGGACTGCACCAAGGAGTTCTACTTCAAAGCAAGCTTCGACAAAGCCAACCGCACTTCACTTGACAGTTTCAGGGGACCGGGACTGGATGAGGGGCTCAAGATGCTTCAGGAAGTCAAAGAGCAATTTGGGTACAAGATACTGACGGATGTACATGACTATACGCAGCCCGCAGCAGTGGCTGAGGTGGCGGATGTATTGCAGATCCCCGCTTTTTTGTGCCGTCAGACCGACCTGCTGGTCGCCGCTGCAAAGACCGATGCGGTGGTCAACATCAAAAAAGGGCAGTTCCTTGCTCCCGCAGCGATGGAACACTCTGTGGCCAAAGTACTCAAGACCCGTGGGTTTGACGGGGAAGTAAGTTACGAGAATGCACAGAAATACAATGTCTGGCTGACCGAACGGGGCACGACTTTCGGGTACGGGAACCTGGTGGTCGATATGCGCGGCCTGGTGACCATGAGGGAGTTTGCACCGGTGATCTTCGATGCGACCCACTCGGTACAGATGCCTGCGAGCGGCGGTGCAAGCAGCGGCGGTGACAGCAGTTTTGTCCCTTATCTCTCACGTGCGGCGGCAGCGGTAGGCGTGGACGGTTTCTTTTTTGAAACCCATTTCGATCCGGGTATCGCTTTGAGTGACGGCCCAAATATGATAGAATTGCAAAAATTAGATACACTGGTCGAACAGATCGATGCCATACGTTCTATCATAGAATAGAACAAATGTAGGTTTGGCCGCGCCAAACGTCAAAGGGTAATTTAGCCTTTTTGACAATGTACAGGTTCCTTGTATTCAAGTCGGGACTTGACGTTTGGCGCGGCCAAACCTACGAAAAAAATATAAAATTATACGAAGGAAAAAAATGAAAATAGTAGAAGGAAACCTTTCCGTAGACAAAAGCAAAAAAGTAGCGATCATCAATGCGAGATTTAACCACTTTATTACAGACAGACTGGTCGAAGGCGCAAAAGATGCCTATGCAAGACATGGCGGAAATCCGGAAGATCTTGATCTTATTTTGGTACCCGGGGCGTTTGAGATCCCTTTTGCATTGGATAAAGCACTTGCTTCAGGCAAATACGATGCCGTCTGCTGCCTCGGAGCGGTCATCAGAGGCGCGACACCGCATTTTGACTATGTCTCGGCAGAAGCGACAAAAGGTGTGGCCAATGTGACGCTCAAATATGGAAAGCCGACAACCTTCGGTGTGCTTACGGTCAACAGTATTGAACAGGCGATTGAAAGAGCAGGGACCAAAGCGGGTAACAAAGGTGCCGAAGCGATGACCGGTCTGATCGAACTCATCAACCTTTACAGCGAGCTCGACTGATGGCAACACGACACCAAGCCAGGACAGCAGTGGTAGGTCTGCTTTACGCCTACGATCTGGGCAATGAAAATATCGCAAAATTCTCCGACGAGATCCTCGAAGAAGACAAAATACGGAACAAACAGAGAGATTTCTCCCATGCGCTGTTCGACGGCACTGTAGAAAATCTTGAAATGCTTGATACAGAGATCGAAAAGCATCTTACCGAATGGGATTATGACTCTATCGGCAGAGTGGAGAAGGCGATCCTTCGCCTGGGAGCCTATGAGATACTCGTCGCCAAGACGGACCGTGCGATCATCATTAATGAAGCAGTAGAACTGGCGAAATCCCTGGCGGATGAAAAATCGCCGAAGTTCATCAATGGCGTGTTGGATGCGATTGGTAAATAGGTACCTCAAATGTAGGGTGCTGTCTCCTGACAGCACGCTGTCAAACGATCAGATGTTTATAACATGGTGTTGTGAGGGCACAACACCCTACAGGAATAGAAGATGATACAAAGCATGACGACCAAACGCATGACCATCAATGAAGCAATCGACATGATCGAAAACGCCGATCTCAAGACGCTCGGAAAGATGGCGCTTGCACGTAAAAAAGAGATGCATCCAAAAGGGGTGACGACCTTCGTTGTTGACCGGAATATTAACTACACCAATATCTGCTGGGTGGACTGCAAGTTCTGTGCGTTCTATACGCATGAGAAGAAAGAAGATGCCTATATTCTCTCCTTTGACGAGATAGACCAGAAGATCGATGAGCTTATTGCTATCGGCGGGACACAGATACTCTTTCAGGGCGGGGTACACCCGAAACTGGAGATCGAATGGTACGAGGATCTTGTAGAGCATATCCATCAAAAGTACCCGCAGGTGACGATCCACGGATTTTCCGCTATCGAGATCGACTATATCGCGCGCCGTTCCAATCTGAGCATTTCAGAAGTGCTGGCACGCCTGAAAGCCAAGGGGCTCAGTTCCATTCCCGGTGCAGGGGCAGAGATCCTCTCCGACAGGGTGCGCGACATCATTGCACCCAAGAAGCTCGACAAGGATACCTGGCTTGAAGTACACAGGGAAGCGCACAAACTGGGCATCAAGTCTACCGCGACAATGATGTACGGTACAGTAGAAACGACCCGAGAGATCGTCGAACACTGGGATCATGTACGCCGGCTTCAGGATGAAACAGGCGGTTTCAGAGCCTTTATCATGTGGTCCTACCAGAGTGACCATACCCAGCTCAAACGCGAACTGCCGACCATCACCAAAACGACCTCGAACCAGTACCTGCGCTATCTGGCAGTGGCAAGGCTCTTTTTGGACAATGTTCCCAATATCCAGAGTTCCTGGGTTACACAGGGCAGCTATATCGGACAGATGGCACTGCTCTTTGGCGCCAACGACCTCGGTTCCACGATGATGGAAGAGAATGTCGTCTCCGCCGCAGGTGCAGCAAACTCAATGAACCAGGAAGAGATGGTCAAGCTGATCCGTGATGTAGGTGAAAATCCTGCAAAACGCAATACGGCGTATGAAATATTGGAACGGTTTTAGCTGTAGGGTGGTGCATTTATGCCCACCGTCAAATAAATAAAACGGATCTAAGAGGTGAGCTTAAAAGCGCCACCCTACGGAGTAAAAATGAAAAAAATATTGATTATTTTAATGGTGTTACAAGGAATCCTCATGGCAGAAAGCATTACCCGAATTAACTACAAAGAGACAAAAGTACCGGTGGTATTTGAAGAAGGGAATTTTGTTCCCATCGTTTCGTTACAGCTGGTATTTACCAATGCCGGTCATTTGAGCAATACCAAAGACGGCTTGGCCGATATGTCGGCAAAGCTTTTGAACGAAGGAACGAAAAAAGACGGAAGTGTCGGTTTCGCAGAAAAACTTGATGACCATGCGGTAGATGTTTCTGCCCATGTCGGCCGTGAAAGTTTCGTCTTTGAAGTCTCTGCACTCAAAAGTGAATTTCCTTATGCGATCGAACGCCTTAAAGAACTGTTGAGAGATCCCAATTATACACAAAAGGCACTCGATCAGGTCAAACGTCAGAAGATAGGCTGGCTGACGCAGAAAAAGAGTGATTTCGACTATGTGGCGGCAACCAAACTGAGGGAGATCCTCTTTAAAGGGACAGCCCTGGCAAGACCGTATGACGGTACGATCGAGAGTGTGAAATCTATGACACTCCAAGATATTGAAACATTCATCTCTTCCCATCTGGGCTACAATAATGCCATTGCGGTCATCGGGGGTGATATTTCTTTTGATGAAGCAGAGAAATATGTCAACGAGCTCCTGCCTTTGCTTGGGAAAGTCAAAAAAGAAGAAACGAAACACTTTACGGTGTCGGACAAAAAAGAGACGGTGCTTGTACCTGAAGATACACAGCAGGCCTATATCTATTTTGGCGCACCTTTCCATTACTCTTACAAAGAGAAAGACCAGTATAAGGCCAAGATCGCGGAGTATATTCTCGGCGGTGCAGGTTTCGGTTCCCGTCTCATGGAAGAGATACGTGTCAAAAGAGGCTTGACTTACGGTGCATACTCAGTATTGAGACGTACCAAATATGCCTCGTATCTCAGCGGATACCTGCAAACCAAGCTGAGTACACAGGAAGAAGCCAAAACACTGGTCCAGAAGGTTGTGGATGATTTTGTGGCCAAAGGCATTACCGCCCAGGAGCTTGAATCGGCCAAAAAATTCCTGGTAGGCAGTGAACCGCTCAGGACCGAGACGCTCAGCCAGAGGCTCAATCGTGCGTACAATGAATTCTATTACGGCAGGCCGCTTGGCTTCAGCAAAGAACAGCTGAAAAAGATTGAAACGGTGACGCTGGAAGAGATGAATACCTTCATTAAGGCGCATCCGGAGTTGTCGGAACTTTCGTTCGCGATCGTGACGAAAAAATAATATTTTTATGGGGAAGGTGGGTAAACCCACCCTACACCGTTGACTGACCTTACACGCCTCACAGGATAAATATGACAATCTGACATCTTTTCTTCTCTAATCTGCAAACCTTCGTTATAATCTAGCAAGAAAAGTATTACACCGTAATACCCACCATAATTATTAATTATTACCTGTTAATTGTTAATTTTTGAATGGAGTTCAAATTGGAAGAAGCAAAACAGCTTTTCAAAAAACTCAAGATCTATTCGCTGCTTGACCTTGCGCTGATTGTTCCAGCCTCCTACAACGATACCACACTCTCGGAAGATCTTGAAACAGGCAAGACCCATACGGTTGAAGCCAAAGTGATCGAGACCAGCATGTATCAGGGAAAACTCCGTGTTACTTTTATATTGCCCCGCTTCAACAACCGGCGTCTTTCTTCTACTTTTTTTCGTGTCACTCCCTATCATCACAAACTTTTTGAAGTGGGCTCTTCTCATACCATACAGGGAAGACTCGATGCATACAAAGGCTATTTGCAAATGCCGCAGCCTAGAGCCATAAAACAGATAGGGAAGATCACACCCAAATACAGAACGGTATTGAAAGAGAGTGAGATCGTTTCCCTGATGGAGGTCTATATCACAGAGAAGAACCTCTTCAATGAAGGGCTCGATTCCAAAGAGGTGGCAACACTGATGCGCATCCATTTCCCCAAGAGCATGGAGGAAGTGTATGAGAGCGGGTATTTCAAACCGGAGATCATCGACGTATTGAAGTTTGTAGAAGCATAT
>JALSTF010000223.1 GCA_026983895.1 Sulfurovum sp. | reverse complement strand
GAATGACTGCCCTATCTGAAATTGGATCCCGTAAATGGAAGGATCCTGTACGTTGAAGCCCACATCGAGTTTGAACGGACCTACCGGGGTCATATAGCGCACACCCACACCGGCCGTACTGATGATATCGCCGCTGAAATCACCCGAATCCTTGGTCAGCATCGTATTGTCGCTGAATACTGCGGCATAAAGATCTCCCCAGACCGGGTAATCCGCTTCTGCGGAGAGGTTGGCCCAGGTCAAAGCACCATCTGTCAGATCGGTGGTAGGCGAAGTGATCACCCCGATCTCCCGGAATCCGTAGGCACGGTTGGAGTACATACCTCCGGCAAAGAATTTCTTTGACTCGGGAATACCGCGGTTATTTTCCTCATCCCCCATTTTGATCACACCAACTTTGCCCACTACAGCCATGGTCAGATCTGCAACGGTATAGATCCCCCTGGCTTCCAAAAGAAATTTCAGATAGTCACTGGTCTCAGAATCCGTAGGGATTCCCCACTCTCCGTAGCCTCTGAAATAGTACCCGTATTTTGGGTTCAGCTTGGAGTCCCTTCCATCATAAATGACATCAAGATACGGATAGGTCAACAGAAAGAGATTGTACCCTTCCGGCGGAAGCTTTTGTTTTTCATCATCACGTTCGGTAATATCAATCGATTCTATCGCAAGGCCCGCCTTGATCTCCAACTTGTTCGATATATGGCTCAAATAGGTCCTGAAAAAAGCCTTTTTTTCCCAGAAACCGTCATACCCAAGATTGGAATACCCGCCTCTGGCCCCAAAGTCCAGATAGAAACCGAAAGGCTCCCAGATGACCGGTTTGAAAAAGCTCAGGATCGCTACCTGTTCCAGCTGTGACCAGGAGAGATCCAGCTGCAGCTGCTGTGCCTGCCCCATAAAGTTATGTTTAATGACCTGGCCGTGCACACGTGCACCGACATAGCTGTCATATCCTGCACCTACTTCAAGATGATAAGGCTGTGCCTTTTCTGTAACAACGATATCTACCGGTACGACATTGTAGAATTTTCGATCCACACCGATCAATACCGAGTCGAAAGCATTCAGCGCGTAAAGACTGTCGTAGCTGTCCTTGACCAGATCCAAATTGAAACGTTCTCCTTCTCTGGCACGTACACGGGATTTGACAATATCTTCATCAATGGTCTTCAAGCCTTTCACTGTGACATTGCCAAAAGTACAGACACCGCCTTTTTTCAAAACATACTTGATATTGGCGATATGCTTGTCCAGATCGACATAGGCCTTGGTATCAAGGTCGTAGGAGCAGTATCCTTCTTTAAGCATTGTATCCACAATATTTGACTTGATGCCGATAAATGCTTTGGCTCTGAAGATATCACCTTTGTGAAACGTAATAAGCGGTGAGATATCATAGTCACTGCTGATATTGATATCCCCTACCCGGACAGGTTCATTCTCCCTGACACTGATATTGACATCCGTTTTGGTGACTTTGATCTTGTACTCGGCATCATAGTAGCCTTCCGAATCAAAAAAAGAACGCAAAGTCTCATCAAGTGTCGGTATCAGTTTATCTTTGATGCGTGCCGTATCGTCTTTCCAGAACTGGTAGAAACTTTTATGCTCCGCACTGACAGCATCAAGCAGAGCAGATTCATCAAAGACTTTCTCTCCGCTAAAATGAATGATATGTGTCGGCATTTCTACCTCTGCGGTCGCATTGTTCTCCGCACCAAAAAGAGGAGCAGCGAAGCACAGTGTCAAGATCAGCAGCCATCGGTAAACCATATTTCCCCCTTGAAAACAGTATTTTATCGAAAAAGAGACACATAACTTCTTATAAAACGTTGCTATAAAGTTTTAGGATATTTCTCACTATGACAAAAGGTCTTTTACGCTTTTTAGAGGATCTTTCCCCTCTTCTATCATCTCGTAAACTTCCTGTGCGATCGGAAGATAGATCTCCTTTTCCTCTGCGATCCTGTGCAGGGCACTGGCCGTAGGGACCCCCTCCGCCACTTCACCCAGTGCCTCAAGGATGGCATGCATACTTTTGCCTTCTGACAGACCGAGCCCGACCCGGTAATTACGGGAAAGTGTCGAACTGGCTGTCAAAAAGAGGTCACCCGCACCGCCCAGAGAGAGAAACGTCTCCGTTCGTGCTCCGAAAAATCTTCCAAAACGTGCCATCTCCACCAGTCCTCTGGAGATCAATGCAGCCCTGGCATTGTTCCCCAGCTCCAGCCCGTCACACACACCGCTGGCGATAGCGATGACATTCTTGTAGGCTCCGGAAACTTCGGCACCGATCACATCGTCATCTACATATCCTTTGATATAGTCGGGCAAATGGTCCGTGAATATTTCTGCAAGGGGGATATTGGCCGAAGAGACCATCAATGCGGCAGGCAATGATTTTTGTACTTCCGCTGCGAACGTAGGGCCGGAGATATATGCCAATCTCTCCTCGGGTACGAATTGACTGTAAATGTCGTTAAGGAAGGCGCCCGTGGAAGTCTCTATCCCTTTGGCGGCGACCAGTATTTTTTGTCCCCTGTCCTCAAAATGTTCTTCCATCCACTTTCTTGCGAACTGCGCAGGTATGGCCATGATCAGATACTCCCTGTCCAGTGCCGTATCGAGAGCAACAAAATGTTCTATCTTTCTCGGCGTACGCGAATGGATAACCACATCATTCTTCTGCGAATAGGCATGATACAATGCCTGTCCCCATTTTCCCGCACCGATCACTGCTATTTTCATGGTATGCTTTTCTCCTTTTTGATCTCTTCTTCGAAGGCATCCAATTTCTCCTTCGGACCGATACACACCAGTGTATCGCCGGCATCCAGTTTATGGTTGATCCCTGTCGTGATAAAGACGAACGTGTGCCCGAGTTCTTCATCGATCATTCCGATCAGCAAGATACCATAGGGAGCGAAATCTACATCATCCGTCATCATATCCTGAAGAAAAGAACCCTCAGGGATCAGCATTTCCCTGAAAGTGATCCCGTCTTTGTCCATCACGATCCCTTCAAGGATCTTGGTCGATACCGGACGTTTCAGGATATTGTATATTTTGTTGGCACTGACCTCATACAGGTCGATGACCTTGTCCGCCCCAGCCATTTTGAGTTTTTTCGTCGTATGGAGCGAATCCGATATCGCAAGGATATAGCTCTCTTTAAAAAGAGAACGCAGAGAGAGTGTCAGGAAGACATTGAGGTGCTCATCCTCCATCACACAGACAAGCTGCTCAAAATACTGCGGGTTGAGGACTTCCAGCAGGCTGTCATTGGTCACATCCAAATGCTCCACATCCATGAAACCGTCTTCTTTCGCCTGCAGATAATAATCATGATTCGATTCAACGATCTTCAGCCTGAAACCATCTTCATTCAACCCTTTGGCAATGAACTTTCCATGGTTGCCATATCCAAAAAGCAGGATCGATCTTTCAGACATCATAGGCTCCCTTCATGTCTGCCCCTGAAATATTCCAGAGAGATCTGCCGTCCCATAAGAAGCAGGATGTCATAACTTTGTATCACTTCGGAGGAAGGTGGATTGAAAAGGAATTTTCCTTCACGTTCAATGCCTATAAAAAGAAGTTTATTTGATCTGAAATTCAATTCCGCCACACTTTTCCCCACCATGGAATGTTTTTCATGCACATGAACTTCATCGATGCGCGCTACACTTTTTCCTGTCAGGATCGCATGGATCGCCTTGTACATCGTCGGCTGGGTGATCGCTGTACGTATCATCGTATTGACCACCTGGTTGGGCATCAGGAGGTGGTCGGCACCGGCATATTCGAACTTGCTGACAATATTGATATCATTCACCCTTGCGATCACCCTGATCTTCCGTGAAATACTTTTGGCATTAAGCGTGATATAAATATTTTCCACATCACTGGCGGTCAGGCAGAGTATCGTGATATGGGCATGTTCCACATTGAATTTCTTCAGTGTCTCAAAACGGCTGGCATCTTCCTGGACGGCTTTGTATCCGTCTTTCCTTGCCTGTTCCACACGTTTTATGTCCGTATCGAGAATGATATAATCATCGATCTTCTCTTTTTTTTGCCGAAAGAACATTTTCGTCATCTGTCCATATCCGCATATGATCAGGAAAGAACGGCTTTTGTTGATCTGTTCGATGATACGGCTTTCTTTCAATTCGCTCAAACGTTCCGAAAAAGCAGAGACGATCACAGAGGTGGCGAACGAGATCATCGCGATACCGGCAATGATGACCAGCATAGAGATCGTCCGTCCCGCATCAGTGACAGGAGAAATATCGCCGTATCCCACTGTCGTGATCGTGACCAGCGACCAGTAAAGCGCATCGAACAGTGAAGTGATATTAGGATTGATCCGTTCTTCAAGGACGTAAATGGCGATTCCCGCTGTCGTAACGATGAAGAAAAGCAGGAAAAGAAGCGTCAGAAGTTCAAATCGTTTGTTGGTAATGACCTCTACGAACTGATTGATACTTTTGGTATAGCGCAGCAGTTTGAGCACCCTGAAAAGTACAAAGATACGCAATACACGCAAGGGCCTGTATGCAGGGAAGATAGCCAGAAGGTCGACGATCGCCGCAGGCGTGATCATGTAATTGAGTTTCTCTTTGAATCCGTGTTTCAGGACCGGCCAAAGTTCAAATTCCCGATGCAGGAACTGTGCATCATGATACTCTTCCACGATATATTTGGAAAGATCGTTATGGACCCAAAGCCGGAGTATGTACTCTACGAAGAAAACAAAGGAGACAAAATAAAAGTCATAATAATCCAGCCAGGCCGGTACAGGATTGGTCACTTCATAGACAAGAATGAATACGGAAGTAACGATAAGAAAGATAATGAAGGTATCCAGATATTTTTTGTAGGGATTCCCCGTTCCGTTGAGCAATTCCCACACATACTCTTTGACGGCTCTGTAACGTTTGGACTTGCGCAGTGCAAGGGCAAGGGACAAGATGAACTGTTTCAAATCCCTTCTCCTCTTCCTATGCGTTGAGACGTTGCTTCAGAAGCGCGTTCACTTTTCCCGGATTCGCCGATCCCCTGCTTGCTTTCATCGTCTGTCCGACAAAGAAACCGAAAAGCTTATCCTTGCCGCCTTTATATTGTTCGACTTTGTCCTGATTGTTGGCCAGGATCTCGTCGATGATCGCCAGTATGGCACCGTCGTCGCTTACCTGTGCCAGGCCCAGCTCATCAATAATGGCACGGACATCGCGCCCCTCGTTCTCCATCATGTAATCAAGTACTTCTTTGGCACCTTTGCCCGAAACCGTATCATCTGCGATCCTGGCGACAAGTTCCCCCAGTGTTTGGGCAGAAACAGGAGATTGCTCTATCTCGAGGCCGGCTTTATTGAGCCGGCCAAGGAGTTCGGAGGTCAGCCAGGTCACGGCTGTCTTCGCCACAGCTCCCTGCGCGATCATCTCTTCAAAATAATATGCCAGCTCTTTTTTGGCAGTGATGACCAGGGCATCATAATGCTTGATACCGAATTCTTCCATATAGCGTTTCACTTTGGCATCCGGCAGTTCCGGCATGACCTTCGCTTCTTCTATCATGGCATCGGTCACAATGAGCGGACGAAGGTCAGGGTCTGGGAAATAACGGTAATCTGCCGCTTCTTCTTTCCCTCTCATCGACCGTGTCTCTCCTTTTTCCGTATCCCAAAGCCGTGTCTCCTGATGCACTTCCTGCGCATAGATACCATCTTCATAGGCTTCTATCTGACGCTGTACCTCATAGGCGATTGCCTGCTCCACAAAACGAAAAGAGTTGATATTTTTGATCTCCACTCTCGTACCGAACGCTTCCTGTCCTTTGGGGCGGACTGAGACGTTCACATCGCATCTGAATGATCCTTCCTGCATATTCGCATCGGAAATGTCAAGGTAACGTACCGTGGTATGCAGTTTTTTAAGATAGGCGACAGCTTCATCCGAAGAACGCATATCCGGTTCGGAAACGATCTCCATCAATGGAGTACCGGCACGGTTCAAGTCTACTTTGGAGTAATTGCCCTCATGCATATTTTTCCCCGCATCTGCCTCAAGATGTGCCTGTATGATCCCTATACGTTTTTGGGATCCGTCCTTCAGGTCGATGAAAAGTTCGCCTTTTTGTACAATAGCTTTACTCAGCTGCGTGATCTGATAGGCGGAAGGGCTGTCCGGATAAAAGTAGGATTTCCTGTCAAAGGTGGAAGTATGGTTCACATTGGCATTGACCGCATAGCCGAAGCGCATCGCTTTGACAGCTGCTTCTTTGTTCACGACAGGGAGTGCTCCCGGAAGTGCCAGACAGGTGGGACAGGTATTTTTATTCTGATGCTCGGCGAACGAGGTGGGACAGGAACAGAAAAGTTTTGTTTTCGTGTTGAGCTGAACATGAACTTCAAGACCGATAACGGTTTCAAACATAGTCAATTTCCTTATTGAATCCAAATGATGCATTAGAATCGCCTAATATTCTGTAAAGGCTTAGTGCATGGGTGTTTGCAAAGAATATGAGTTTAACCCAAAGGTTAATCGATGATTCTTTGTGAATGCCCATGTGCTAATGCTTTGCAGAAGATGGGTGATCTCTCATGCATCGCGTGGATTAAAAATAAGGTAGATTATAGCGTTTTGGTCATTTGAAGGAGTTTACGCGCAGGAATGTAACTATTTTTTCACAAGTTCCTCAAGCAAAGCTGTCTGTTTTTTAAGCTCAGCAAGCTTCTCTTTGGCAGTGATGATATGTTCCAGAAGCAAAATGGCCACCAGCCCGGGCAGTGTACCGATCAGAGCCGAAACAACGGCAAAAAGCATACTGGTATGATAAAAAGAGAAAAAAGAAGAGACAGCGCCGATGAGCACAAAGGCCCAGGCGACACCAAGGAGGAAATTGATCACGAAACCGAGTGTTCTGTCATTCAGCCTCATGAAAACAGTTTAGACTGCACCCATTGTATCGATAACAGGAGCAGGCGCTTTTTCATGCTCTTCATCGATCGCCACAGCACCTGCAAGGTACACATAGATCAGGATCATGAAAACGAACGTCTGCAGCAGTGCCGAGAATGTCAGCAGAAGATATGCAGGAAGCGGTGCGATGAAAGGAACGAGCATCAGAAGAACCCACAGGAAGAGGTCATCACCTTTCATATTTCCGAAAAGTCGGAAAGAGAGAGAAATGATCCTTGAAAAGTGGGAAACGATCTCGATAGGGAACATCAACGGAGCCAGTGCCTTGACCGGACCGGCAAAGTGCGCAAAATAGTGGACCACACCGTTCTTTCTGATACCTTCGTAGTTATAGTAGAAGAATACCATCAGTGCAAGCGGCAGTGTTACATTGATATTTGAAGTCGGAGACTCGAAACCGGGAATGATACCAATAAGGTTGGAGACAAGAATAAAGAGTCCGACTGCAGCAACAAGCGGAAGATATTTCCGTGCAAGGTCCTCACCAATGACATCTTTACCCATAGCGATCACACCGCCAAGGTAGGCTTCCATCACATTTTGTGCACCTGTAGGTACCGCTCTAAAGCTCTTTGTTGCAGATTTTGCAATAAGCAGGACGATCACTGCTACCAGCAGCAAGTGTGCGATCATGACAACGCTATGGTTGTCTTCTCCAAAAATACCGCCAAGGTAAGTAAATACACCTTCCATAAAAAATCCTCTTGTAATAATTTGCTGTATTTTACATAAAAAGCGCTAAAGTATCGGTTAATCTGAACGAATACTATATGATTTTTTCCTGCCCCATCCGATAAAGTGCAAAATCATATTTGACCGGGTCCTGTGCATCCCACTGCCTGAAACGTCCGGTCAGTTCGACAGCGGCTTTCATATCGCAGTGTTTGCGTTTGAGAAGTCCGAGTTTTCGGGCTGTATGAAAAGTATGGGTATCCAAAGGCATGATCAAATCCTTTTTGTCGATCTTCGACCACAGCCCCATGTCAAGGCTGTCTTTGCGTACCATCCAGCGCAAGTACATCATATAGCGCTTGAATGCTCCTGCATTTTGTATCTTTTTGGGTATTTTTCCTATGAGAAAACCGTACCCGTAGCTTTCATGCGGATTGAGCTTTTCAAGTATTTTCATGAAATG
>JALSTF010000222.1 GCA_026983895.1 Sulfurovum sp. | reverse complement strand
CTTTTCTTTTACTATATTCCCTTCTCGACCAAACCGGAAACACTCTTTGCGAAGATGAAAAGACGCTTTTTTACCCTCGCCGCCGTGCTGATGGAAAGAAGCACTGCCCTGAGCCGGGAGACGAACACGGTCTGGGATGCAGTCAAAGCCCGTTATGCCAAAATGCACCTGCTCGCTACGGTGAAAAAAATGCAGCTCTGGGCTTCCAAGATCGACGATGGATACTTCAGCGAGATCGACATAAAAACGCTCACAGCCTTCACCAAAGCGTGCGAGAGTGCCGGGTACCTGCTGCTGATGCTCTACCGTCAGGAGGTGCGCATGGCGAAGAATCCGCTGATGAAGAAGCTGAGAGAAACACAACCCGGCCCTACCCTCTCCGCACTGCTCAATGCCTACAGGGAAGGTGACGCAGACACGCTGCAACAGGATGAACAGAAGATCATCGCCCAGGTGGAGAAACGTCTCCAGAGACTTCTGAAGAGCACCAAAGAGGGAACATACACGCAGGAGGAGTTCATTGCCTTTTATGAGAATATCGCGATGCGCAGAAATGTCTGGACCGCCCTGATGCGCTGCCAGACACTGATGGAAGAACTGGACCTTGCCGTGCTGCAGAGGAGCAGATTTTAATGATGAAAGAGAGAAGGATGAAGAAACACTTTAACGGTCGTACTATAGGGACAGTATGTTTTTCACTGGCTGCTGCCGTACTTTTGGGCGGATGTATGAAACTCGGACCCGATTTTCAGGGCATCAAGAACCCTCCGCTGCCCAAAGCATGGAAAAAAAACCACTCCACCCATGATGCATCCGTGGTCAGGTGGTGGCACACTTTCCATGACCCCACACTCGACAGACTGATCGAAAAAGCCTATGCGCAGAACCTCGATATCAAAAGTGCCGGCCTTCGCATCGCCCAGGCACGTACCGTCCTTGGCATCAGCCAGGGACTTGCTTTCCCTCAGCTGCAGCAGCTCTCCGGACAGGCGAGCTCCACCCGTACGGGTCTTGGCGATGTCGCTTCCGCAGGGCTGAATTTCGACATGGGCTGGGAGATGGACCTCTGGGGCAAATATGCCAGGGGTATCGAAGCCTCCGAAGCCCAGCTCTATGCTTCTGTCGCCTCCTATGACAACATCATGGTCTCGGTCATCGCCGAAGTGGCACGCAACTACATCGACTACCGTACTGCACAGGAACGTCTGACCTACGCCCGAAGGAACGTTGTCATACAGGAACGCGTCACGAAAATGACCGAGATACAGTTCAACTCCGGCAACGTCTCCGAACTCGATATGCAGCAGGCACGCACACAGCTCTACAACACGCGTACCAGCATCCCGGCCGTGGAACTTACCCGTGTCAAAGCGAGGAATGCGCTCGCCGTTCTGCTGAGTGTGGATGCAAAAGCGATCGACCGCATGCTGCAAAGCACAAAATACGACAGCTATGAATCTGCCAACAAATTCATAGCCCAACACAAGGGGATCATCCAGATCAAGAAGGGGCAGAAGGGACTCATCGGTGTCAACCTTGTGCCCCAATCGAGTCTCAATCCGCACTACCACATCGATGCGAACCTGCTCACCCGCCGTCCGGACCTTAAGGCAGCGGAGTATCTGGCACATGCCAACGCCGCACACCTGGGCGCTTCAATGGCGGAGCTCTATCCCAGTTTTACGCTCTTTGGCAACATCGGATACAATGCGACCAACAAACCCGGCTCCTGGGTGGCAGGCAGCGATGCTCTGGGGGTCACGGTCGGTCCCTCCTTTTCATGGAACATCTTCCAGTACGGGCGCATCAAGAACCAGATACGCCTTCAGGATGCCGTGTTTGAAGAGAGTCTGGTCAACTACAACAAACAGGTACTCTCTGCCGTCCAGGAAGTCTCCAACGCGCTTGAGGGGTATGTGCTGACACGCAAACAGCATCTCGAGAACAAAAAAGCCGTCGAAGCGACCATCCGTGCCTTCAACATCTCCGTGGTGCAGTACAACGACGGCCTGGTCAACTACCAGCGCCTGCTCACCACGGTGGAGAAGCTGACCAGCACGCAGGACCGCTTCGCGACCATCAAGGGAAATATGGCACTCAATGCCGTCGCCCTCTACAAAGCGCTGGGCGGAGGCTGGCAGATCAGCAGGGGCAAAGCCTACATCTCCCGCGAAACGGCAGAGAAGATGAAAAAACGCACAGACTGGGGAAAATTCCTGGACCCGGAGATGACACGTATCCCCAAAGGGTTTGACAATGGGCAGTAACTTTCCGCATGAACTCTCCATAGGGGATGTCTACTTCTCCCCTGTACTTGCCGTGATCACACTGGCATTCTTCGCCTCGGTCATGACAGTGATGGTACTCAACAAGCTGAAGATCGCACGCTATTTCGCTGCACCCGCCTATGTTTTTGTCGCTATCATGACACTCTATATGGTGCTGATCGACACATTCTGGATAAAATTCTAAGAAGGAACAACTGTGAAAAAACTGATAAAACTATTGCTGACGCTCACCATTCTCGGCACCGCAGCCTGGTTCGCCTACGACAAATACAGAGAATACATAGAGAACCCCTGGACACGCGACGGACAGGTGCGTACACAGGTCATCCAGGTCGCCCCAAGGGTAACGGGGATGGTCACGAAGATCCATGTCGTCGACAACCAGAAGGTCAAAAAAGGCGACCTGCTCTTCGAGATCGACCCTTCGCAGTACGAACTGAAGGTCAAACAGGCCGAAGCCAGGCTTCAACGTACCCTCGAAGCGGCCAAAGGGACAAAGATCGAGTACGAACGCGTCAAGAAGATCTACGCCAAGGACAAAGGCGCGGTCTCCCAGAAAGATCTGGTACGCAACGAAACCAACTACTTCAAGTCGCTGGCAGACATTGACAATGCTACCGAATCGCTCAATACGGCCAAACTCAACCTCTCCTATACCAAAATCTATGCAGAGGTGGACGGCTACGTCTCCAACATCACCTTCCAAACAGGTACACAGGCGACCGCGAACCAGCCGCTGCTTGCCCTGGTCGACACCTCTTCCTACTGGGTCTTCGGTTTCTTCCGGGAAGACAAGATCCCCAATGTCCGCATCGGCGATGATGCCGTCGTGACCCTCATGGCCTACCCCGATACCCCGCTCAAAGGCAAGGTCGAATCCATCGGCTGGGGGATTTCCCTCTCGGACGGGAACCCCGGCAACAACCTGCTGCCGAGCATCAAACCTGTCTTCCAGTGGATCCGCCTGGCACAGCGCATCCCGGTACGCATCAAACTGGAAACACTTCCCGAAACTGTCAAGCTGCGCTTCGGTCTGACCGCATCCGTACTGGTACTGAAGCGAAAAGAAGGGAAGAAGTAACCCTTCCGGACTTGATCGAGAAGCTATAACACTTTACCCGTAGACATAGTTGTTCCCACGCAAAACCCAGTGAACAATTCTCAATCGTATGGGATAGTTTGGGTTAATTATGGTTTTAAGGATGAAGTGCCTATAATTGTTCCTTTAATAAATAGTTGTCTCGGACGTTTCCCTTACCGAAGTAAAAAAGTGGGTTAAAACATGTACAAAAAAAGCTATATTTTTTTTATTCTCATCGTTACCTTCATTACCCTCACTGTTGTGTGGCAACTTAAAGGAGTCACGCACTCTTCACATACAGAGACAAAGCACTTTTTAAATCAAGAGGAAAAAGAATGGTTGCACACCTTAAAAAAACCATTCACTGTAGGTATTACCAATATACCAAATCAAGTCATTCTTGACAAGAACGGTAAAGCTACCGGGTTTTCCATTGACCTTTTCCATAGTATAGAAAAAAAACTGGACACTACTTTTAAGTATGTTCCCTATACAACGTGGGATGCATTGATGAGTGATGCTAAAAAAGGAAAAATAGATATTGTCTTTGCTGCACAAAAAACAGAAGATCGTTTACATTATTTGGATTTTACAGATGTTGTTCTCACACAACAAAACAAGATCATCGTCCAAAGCAAAAATCACTTTATTACAAATATAGACTCACTGAAAGGGAAAAAAATTGCACTTGTACAAAAAAGTGCAATTTTTAATTATATTAAGAACAAGTACCCTGATATTATTGTCTATCCTTATGCAACAGAGCTGAAATCCTTACAGGCAGTGGCCTCAGGCGCAGTAGAAGCAACGATTAGTGAACCGGTACGGGCCAGTTATTATATGAATACCCATAATATTCAAAACCTCATAGTCAGCGGCGATCTGGGATATAACTATAAACTGCGCATTGCAAGTCAAAGCAGCTTGCCTATGCTCAATGTTGTTTTAAGTCAGGCAGTCTCAAATATATCGCCGCAAAAGCTGCAGGCGCTCTACTTGAAATGGGGCTATATCAAAGATAAAGAACGCTATTTTGATACCCAGACACTTATCTATTTGGCCATTGCATTTGGTATTATTCTGCCGTTTTCCATTTATCTTTATTTTATCAATCGCTCTTTGGAGCAGGAGATAAGAAAGAGGAAAGATGCCGAAGACAAACTACGGCAATACAATAAAAACCTTCAAGAAAAAATCAAACAAGAAGTGGAAAAACAGAGAGAACAGGAGTTGCATATGCTAGAGCAGAACAAATTGGCACAAATGGGGAATATGATGAATATGATTGCCCATCAATGGAAACAACCGCTCAATGTACTTTCTCTGCTTATACAAACTGTCAAATACAAATATAAACTATCTAAACTTGATGATGATTTTATTGATAATTTTGATAAAAATGCTAAAAAACAATTGAGGGAAATGACAAAAATCATAAATGATTTCATGCATTATTTCAGACCAAAAGATGCATCGGAATTTTTTATAAATGATATAATAGAACATACGATAAGTATTATCAAACCTGTCTTTACAGCCAATGATATCTCTCTTGTTTATAACAATAAAAGTACAAAAGAGCTGACAATCCATAATGATATTCTTGGACAGGTCATCATGAATATTTTAAACAATGCCAAAGATGCGTTAATGGAAAGTCATACTGAAAACAAAAGTATTCGCATCACACTTTTGGACAATAATGATCACGCTCAAATTACGATAGAAGATAACGCAGGCGGCATTCCAAAAGAGATTATAGACAAAATATTTGATCCTTATTTTAGTACAAAAAAAGATACGGGAACAGGCTTGGGGCTGTATATGAGTAAAATCATCATAGAAAATTACTCCAATGGCTCTCTGTCTGTTTCCAACACTGACAAAGGAGCGCTCTTTCGTATTATCCTTTCTTAAGGGCTATGTGCTAATGCTTTGCAGAAGATAGTTTGGGTTTATTGAAATATCGTAGTGAAATTCTGTATAATGATGGTATCTCTAATCACCAAAAGGAAACATGATGGGCACTTACACAGACAAACTCGAAGAGATCAAGGCACTGATCGGCAGACTGCAAAAAGAGTCACCCAAGCAGACGGCGGCGTTCAATCAATTCATGATGAGCGTTGAAAAACCAGGAGCGCTGGAAAGCAAGCAGAAAGACCTCATTAATGTGGCACTCTCCATCGCGGCACAGTGCGAATGGTGTATCGCACTGCATGTCAAAGAGGCACTGAACAACGGAGCAAGCCGGGAAGAGGTCATCGATGCGGCGATGCAGGCAGTACTGATGCACGGCGGCCCAGCGTTGATGTATATGATCCCCGTTGAAAAAGCGCTGGATGAGTTTATAGAAAAAGGGTAGTTCACTGGCTCTGCAAAAATAGCTTACTGCTGTTTTCCCTCTTTTTGGACGAAAATCTCCAAGAGCGGAGATAGGAGGGATGAGGATTTTTGGGAGCAAAACTCCTTTTTTAGTTGACGACCACCACTTTGGTACCTGGTCTTACTTTGGAAAAGATCATTTTGGCGATCTTGAACGGAAGCCTGACACATCCGTTGCTGCCGGGATGTCTTTTAATGTATTTGCTGGCATGGATGCCTATGCCGCCGCTTGTCAGACGCATCCAGTGATGCATGGTATGTCCTACGTATTTTGCTTTTGGACCATGGTATTTTCTTCTGTCACCATGGTACACCTTTTTACCGTTCCTATACATTTCTCCGAAGATCGTTGATTTTTTGGCAGCGATCTTCTCTTTGATCCTAAAGGTACCAAGCGGTGTATGTTTGTCTCTGTAGGTTTTTGTATTGGGTTCGAATTTATGTTTTGCGCCTGTGGTACAGGGAGAAGAGAGGGCCACTTTCCCGTTGACCAGCAGTTTGACCCTCTGCTCACTGACATCTACTTTCAGGATCGTGTTCTTTCCGTTTGCTTTGCACAATAATTTAGGGTCTTTGAAAACTTTATAGCTTTTTCGAAGGTTGGTATGTTTTTTAAAGTCTGCATAACAGTTGCTTCTGGCGGCTTTCTCTTTGTTCAGTGCTGCGACTTTGACGGTATGCCATTTTAGATCTTTGGAAACCTTGTCCAATTGGATCTTCGTTTTTCTTCCCACATAACCGAGTGCCGGACTGATCTTATGTTTTTTCTGAAATTTCTGTACCGCTTCTTTTGTTTTCTCTCCCCATTTTCCGTCTGTCGCAAGATGAAGACCCAGACTTTTGTCGGCATTCAAAGCGATCTGAAGATGACGTACTTCATCACGATTGTTGGCACATTCCTGTCCATCGGAGATCTCACACATATCCGCATAAGAGGTAAACGTATCTTTAGAATAAGAAAGGGTAGAGAGGATCATTGTAGCCATAAGCAGTTTCAGTTTTTTCATTCATACTCCGTAATGATTAGATGATTAAATTGATTAAAATCATATATTTTATCAAATTAGCTTGAAGTAAAAATAAAATTCTTCTTATATTTTTCTTAATAGATCAGAGCAAGCAGGATGAGAGCAAACCTATCAACCCGCCAAAAACACCGCCCCGGACCTCCCTCGTTCCCACGTTGTACGTGGGAATGCATACACCAATCCAAACTACCAAAAACGCTCCACTTCCAACAAGCCATTCATTCCCTCATAATCTCTAGCACTAGAATATCGCCAATGTGATGCTTCATCGGTAATAACACCATTGCATTTTAAGATATTGCCCTTGGCTATACAATGTTGGAACGAGGAATTTTACATATCCAATGAACTCACTACCCTGCCCTTGTTCATTTCCGCTACAACATGGGTATAAACCATCGTCGTTTCTACAGATTTATGACCTAAGAGTTCTTGTATGCTTCTCAAATCTATACCAGATTGTAAAAGATGTGTTGCATAAGAATGTCTGAAAATATGTGATGTTACTCTTTTATTCAATTTTGATTTTATAGCCGCCTGTTTAATATTCCGTCCTAAAGTTTGAGGATGCAAGTGATGTCTTCGTATCACCTTGCTTCTGGGGTCTTTTGCAACATTACGCATTGGGAATAAAAACTGCCATTTTGTTTCATATTTTGCATTGGGAAACTTTTTCTCCAATGCATGCGGCAGATATACACTTCCATACCCATCATCCATATCTTTCTGATGTAATGCTTCTACATGTTTTACTTGCACTTGAAGTTCATCTTTAAGCGCAAGAGGTAATGGAACTGTTCTGTCACTCAGCGATTTACTATCCCATATATAAAGTTTGTCAAATCCAAAGTCAATATCTTTGATTCGCAAGCTCAACACCTCATTCATTCTAAGTCCACACCCATACATGAGTGTAGTTACAAGCTTGTAGATGCCAGTAAGATTTTGCAGTACCTTATGGACTTCTTCTTTTGTAAGTACCACTGGGATGTGTTTACGTTCCTGCGCTCTGAGTGCCTGTATGTTCCACTCACCTACATTTACTCCCAATACATCCTTATAGAGGAACAGTATGGCATTAAAGGCTTGATTTTGCGTTGATGGGCTTACCTTCTTCTGAGTAGCTAAATGTGTTAAAAATCCTTCTATTTCATCTTTTCCCATCTCCACAGGATGCTTTTTATTGTGGAAAAATATATAATGCTTTATCCAAAAGGTATAGGTTTTTTCTGTAGACATACTGTAATGCTTAAAACGTATCTTGTCACGAACGATATCCAATAATTTTTTCTTTACAGCCACAGTAAACTCCTTTATGCTTAAGTAACATAATGTGTTTTTATTACGTATATGCACAAATAAACGTACA
>JALSTF010000221.1 GCA_026983895.1 Sulfurovum sp. | reverse complement strand
AAGAATTCATTGGGCGGGACAAAGAACCACAGGAAATCCGCTGCCGCGATAAAGGCAAGAACAGACCAAAGCAAAATCGCGATGACTTTTTTGACCTTGTTCTCCGGCTTGCTCATATCAGGCTCTTTCTGTTTGTTCTTGATACGCTTTCTCAGTCCAAGCAGTTTTGTTTCTATAAAGTCTCTGTAGATCACACGGAAAACAGTCTGGGGACACGCCCAGCCGCACCATGCCCTACCACCGACTGCCGTGACCGCAAAGATCCCCAGGAAAAGCAGCATCAGCAGGAATGGCATCAAATAGAGCTCCTGCATATCGAATGCCACACCGGCTAGATGCAGTTTTTTGTGGTCAAAACTCAAAAGGAACAGATGGTTCCCGTTAATAGTGATCCATGGCATTACCAGTGCAATCGTCGTCACTACTGCATAGACCCAGTAACGTTTGATACGATAGGGGATCCACCCCTTCAAGTACTCTTTTGCCTGATTTTTTTTCGGCTTCTGTTTTACAGTTTCACTGTTTTGTGCTACGGCTTCCATTACGATGATATCCTTTCAGTCTGTTGTATTTTTTCTATATTTTTTTCCTGTTCAAAGGGACAGATCAAAAGGGTGTTGTCTTCACCCGCTACCTCTTTCAGGGTATTGATCTCCATCCATGAACCATCTACCAATTCTCTTATTCCTCTTGACTCAATGTAATCCTTCAGGGAACTGCGGCTGACACCCAGCTCCCTGGCGATCGCACTGACATTCATACCTTCTCTCAGAAGAGAGATGATCTGTGCCTGGTACACATCGAATTTCGAAGAGGACCGGCTCCCTTTGGGACGTCCAATCTGATTCGACCTTGCCTTCTGTGCTTCACGCAGATCATTTAAAAGAGGAAATACTTTGACGATGGGTGTCAGTTTGTCTACATGAAGCTGCAAACTTGCTACGTAAAGGTCGATATCATGGCTCAACATACAGTTGAATACCTTGATCATCTCTCCCGCCCTGTCACTGAGTACTGCCAGCGTATCCACAACCAGTGTGTCACCATCTGCCATAGTATGAAGAAACTCTTCGAACTGTTTTCTTTCCTCAATGGGATGGTTCTTTGTGGAGTACTCGATCACCTCTTTTTCGATCTCTATACCCTGGGTCAATGAAAATGAGAGAATATTACGCTGCTGATCTGACAGATTTGCATTTCCCGGCATCTGTCTTAAATATGCATAGATCATATTTCTCCTTTATCATGAGAGGGTATTTTATCTCTTTTGATGATAAAAGTCAAGGTATTTTTAATTATTTCCGTCATTTTTAAATTTTTAACGTCATTATTGCCTTATCTACGTCATCCCTGCTGTATCTGCATAGAAGTACTGCTGTGATAAAATACCAAAAATGAACCCGGATGACCCGGGATGAAGGAAGCAGAGTGAACCTTACACATCTTGACGAACAGAACAAACCCAAAATGGTCGATGTTTCGGACAAAGACAACACCACACGTATCGCCACTGCAAGCGGCATCATAGAAGTAGGACAAACGGCATTCGATGCCGTTGTTTCCAATACAGCCAAAAAGGGGCCGGTACTTCAGACCGCGGTTATTGCAGCTATTCAGGGAACAAAGCAGACTTCAACGCTCATTCCCATGTGCCATCCCCTGATGCTTACTTCTGTTAAAACAGATATTGAAGAGCTTCCCGAACTTCCGGGGTTCAAATTGACCGTCACA
>JALSTF010000220.1 GCA_026983895.1 Sulfurovum sp. | reverse complement strand
AGGCCAGATGGTCGTAACATTTGAAGACAAAGTGAGAACGAATTCGGAGATCAGGGAACCGGTCCACTACACCTACGAGAATCTGTGGGTAGAAAGAGGGGAATTTTACGGATGGTTCGAAATGGGCTCTACGGTTTTGACCTTTTCGGAAAAAGGAAGTATCGTACCTGAAGTAGCGATCAACCAGAAAGTATCCTTTGGCGAGGTACTGGGTAAAATATCTTAAGGGCACCTATTTTTAGAGGTGCTCTTAATCGGAACAATGAAGGAGAAATAAAATGTTAATGGTCAAAGAAATACAGGAATATGCACAGGTACGTACCAAAGCCAGGGCCTATCTCTGCTACATTATGAGCAGACATATTTCCCAGAGTGTAGAGGGGGGAGGTGGACTGCTTGAAAATGTGATCAAAAGAATAGAAAGCCTCCAGGAAGCACTTCCTCAGGCAGAAGTCATCTATGCCATCGACGGAAACGGTATTCAGCTCGTCGACAATATCTCAAAGAAAGCAAAACTCAGAGGTTTTGGCAAAGGCGAGGACCGAAGCGACCGTGCCTATTACTACAAAACCCTCAAAGAGCACCGCTGTATGCTGACCGACCCGTACCCTTCACTGATCAGCAACGATCTTGTTGTCACGGCGACCTTCCCGCTCTATGATAAAGAAGACAACCTTCTGGCAATTATCTGTGTGGATATCACATTGAAGAATATCTTGAAAATGGTACATCCCACTTCTATAGATTCTTCTTTCGGAATATTCAGCAAATGGGTGTACAGCGCATTCTCTGTGGCACTTTTTGCGGTGGCTTTGCTGCTTTTTATCAAGGGGATCATGGATTTTATGCATTTTGGTGTGAATCTTGTCGATATAGATATCAACAAGATCTTTAAATCGACCATTTTGCTGACCCTTTCCCTGGCTATCGCCGATCTGACCAAAGCGATCTTTGAAGAAGAAGTGCTTGGACGGGTGAAAAAGCGTGACAGTTCCGAGGACAGCCACCAGACCATGGTGCGCTTCCTGGGCTCCATCATCATCGCCCTTTCCATCGAAGCGCTGATGCTGGTCTTCAAATTTGCCCTGACCGATCCGGCCAAACTGCTGTATGCCGTCTACCTGCTGGGCGGCATTACCGCTTTGATCTTTGCACTTTCCGTATATTTGAAGGTCAATCAAAAAAATAAATAAGAGAAACAATGAAGAAAGAACTGATCATCTTTGATATGGACGGCACCCTGGTGAACTCATCGCTCACCATAGCCAATGCCATCAACTATGTACGCCAAAATCTTGGTTTTGAGCCGATGGAGCAGGCGCATATCCTCAAGCATGTCAATGATCCCGGTATCAACCCCGCGCAATTCTTTTACCACTCCAAACGTTTTGATCCTGATCATGAAAGATGGTTTTCCGAATATTACACCCGCCACCACAGCAAAGAACTTGTACTCTATACGGGTATAAAAGAGCTTCTTGAAGCACTGAAAGAGAAAGGGCATAAACTGGCTGTTGCAACCAATGCCTACCGCAGATCGACCCTTGAATCACTGGCCCATTTGAACATCGATGGACTCTTTGACGGGATCGCCTGCTATGACGATGTACTTCAGGGGAAACCCCATCCCGATATGATCTATAAACTGCTTGACGAACTGAATGTAGAAGCCAGTGAAGCACTTTTCATTGGGGACGGACCGCGTGATGAAATGGCTGCCAAAGCAGCCAATATCAACTATATTATGGTCGACTGGGGATTTACCGATCACACTGATGCGGTACGCACGGTGGACCAACTTCAGGAGATGCTCTTATGAAACAATTCTTTTCCCTGCTTTTACTCACTACACTTTTTGCTGCCGCTGCCGATCCTCTTCTTCTGGACTATCAGGCCAAATACAGCCTGTGCCATGGTAAAACGGACTACAGGATCTCTGAGTGTATCCTCAACGGTGATCTCAACTTTGCCCAGTTCAGGGGAGACCGCAATGCATACAGGAAGATCAGCAGGCAGCGTATCCGTCAGGCTGCGGAACAGGGCAGGGCATACGAATTTACGATGGAGCATTTGCCCCAAACGAAACGCTACACGCTTTTAAAAGAGTATCTGGATTATCTCTATACCATACAAAACACCTATATACCGCCCCGTTTCAAAGGCGATGAGGACGAGGATATCCTGCGGACCAAAAGGGTACTGAACCTGCTTCAGGATGCCGATCTTGAAGAAACACCGGAGATCACGCCGGCATTCGAAGCGCAGATACTTGCGTTTCAAAGGCGGCACGGTTTGGCCGTAGACGGAAAGATAGGCCCGCAGACCAAACGGGCATTGAAACAGCCTATCAGCAGTATCATCACCAAGATCAAGAAGAACCTGACACTGGAGAGGATCTCCCGCCCAAAGCCTGAGAATTATGTGCTGGTGAACATTCCCGAGTTCAAAATGCACTACTATGAGAACGGTGAAGAGGTATTGAGTATGAAGATCGTTGTAGGCAAACCCAAAATGCGCACACCTGTTTTCAACCGGAAAATGAAATATGTCGTCCTCAACCCGACATGGAACGTACCACCCTCCATCTATGCGAAGGAGTATGCGCACAAATCACCTGCACAGCTGAGAAAACTGGGTCTGCGCTACGGCAAAGATGGCAAACTCTATCAGCCTTCGGGCAGGAGGAATGCGCTGGGGCTGGTGAAATTCCTTTTTCCCAACCGCTTCAATGTCTATATGCATGACACCCCTGCCAAGTCGCTTTTCAAACGAAGCAGGAGGGCCTATTCGCACGGCTGTATCAGGCTGGAGAAACCCATGGCGCTGCTGCATGAACTGGGCTACAGCTACAAGCCCGGGAAAACGACCTGGAAAACACTGGAAAAAGAGATCCCTGTTTTTGTCGAATACCATACTGTCTGGGTAGATAAAGACGGGGCTGTGCAATTCAGGCCGGATATTTACGGGTATGAAAGAAAGCTTTTTAGCAAACCTGTCAGGAGCAGTACGCCGCGTCCACACCCTGCCAGAAAGAAAAAAGATATTCTCAGCGATTTTTAGAGCTGTCCTTAATCCGATTTTGCTATGATTCTACCAAAATTTACACAGGGGTCTTCGTGATCCCCGCAGGGAACAGACAATGGCAAAAACAACCTTTATTTCATGGAATGTCAACGGAGTCAGGGCTGTCGATAAAAAAGAAGCGCTCAAATGGATAGACGAGACAGAAGTGGATTTCCTCGGTCTGCAGGAGATCAAAGCCGAAGCCGACCAGATCCCCGATACGATATTTGAGCGGAATTTCAAATTCCAGAGCATCAATTCCTCAAGCAAAAAAGGGCAGTCCGGCGTAGCACTCTATACCGATATCAAAGGGGAAGCGCATGCCTGTGATCATGTGGATATCCTCAATGAAGGGCGCATAAACGAATACCATTTCGGAAACATCGCTTTTTTCAATGTCTATTTTCCCAACGGGCAGAGCGGGGAAGAACGCCTGGCATACAAACTGGCGTTCTATGATAGGTTTCTGGAACATCTCAATGCGTTAAGGGAAGAGGGAAAGTCCATTATCTTCTGCGGGGATGTCAATACAGCCCATAAACCCATAGACCTTGCCCGTCCCAAAGCCAATGAACAGACATCCGGTTTCCTGCCTGTCGAACGTGCATGGATGGATACACTGGTAGAGAACGGATATGTGGATACGTTCAGGCATATACACGGAGATATTCCCGACCGCTACAGCTGGTGGAGCTACCGGGCAGGGGCAAGGGGTAGAAATGTCGGTTGGAGAATCGATTATTTCTTTGTCTCCGAAGATCTTAAAGAAAAGATCATCGAAGCAGAAATTTTAGATAAGATCATGGGCAGTGACCACTGCCCGGTCAAACTGGTGATGGATCTGTAACTATTAGAGGTGCCCTATACTTCTTCACCGCTGTAATAAAACTCATCCAGGCCTTCAAGAAAAGCCATGAGAAGGCCGTCCGGACAGGCTTTGAAGTTTTTGTGGCTCTCACTTCTAAAAAGAGACTTGAGTTCCTGTTTGCTCAAAGCGGCATCACCCAGCCCGAAGATGATCTCCGTTTCGGGTTCTTTGAGCTCGAGTGCAATGCGGAGTTTTTTTAAAATAAGGTTGTTGGTCAGCGGTACGGCTTCTTCTTCGGAGGGTTTTTTCGGAGAGGGCCCCCGTTTGAGCGTGACAAGGCCGTCAAGCAATACCCCAAGTTCCTCATAGGAACATTCTCCGGATACTTTGTCGGCATCTTTGAGCAGATCCTCAAGGTGTTCCTCATCCATATTGTAGCCTTCGAGGGTATACGCTTCGAGAATATCGCTTTTACTCAGCGAAAGTGCGTTGACGATCCTGTGAAAAATATCGTTGGTATTCAATCCAGCCTACTTTTTCTGTGCAATGTTGATATGGCAAAGCGTTGCTTTGACAGTGGTAGAGAAGCCGATGGTCACATCACTCCATGTCTTTCCCTTATGCAGGTCATAGCAGGCTTTGTTGATGGAAGAGAGTGCTTTTCCGGCAGAGAAATCCATCAGATCTATCGTACCTTTTGCATCAAATTTCCCTTTGTCGTAAAAGTAGGACATGGGAACATTTTTCGTTATGCCGTTCATCGTGATCTCGACAGTAAGCGTTCCGGTACGCGGTTTGCCCTTGACGTGTTTGTCCGTTCTCTGTATATCGGTGATCGTTGCTTCGATGCGTTCGTTTTTCATCATGCCGAAAAAGAATTTGACGAGTTTTACATCGCGTCCTGCATTACCAGAATCGATCTTTGTCGTATCGATGTTTACTTTTGAGCCTACGAAGAGTTCTCTGAAGTTCTTCCCTTCAAGAGAAGCCGGTATGTACTTGACCGCCGTAAATTTTCCGCCCACACCGATCTTTGCGGGTGTCTTGTACGCTTTCCATGTGACATTCATGCTGTCAGGCTGTACAAGGACGCAACCGGTTGAGGCAGGGGTTCCTGCAAGGGAAAGTGAAGCGATGGCAAAAAGAGAGAGCAGTGTTTTTTTCATAGTAGTATCCTTTGTAATAGTGGCAGAGACTACTTTTTCGCTGCAGCCTCTGCAAGTTCCTGAAGTGCTATATGTGCCTGTCGTATAATACCCAAACAAGTTTTATCTTTAATGTTATGTTTCAGGCTCCAGTATTCCGGGTTTGTATACATGATCGTGGTTTTTCCCTCATAGCTGGAAGTAAAGAGCATCCGTAACGGAAGATCCAGCCCCATAGAAGGATTGCACTGCATCAGTTTGGTACCTATCTTGGGGTTCCCAAATATGACGACGGTTTCAGGATTGAGCCTGAGACCGGCTTTTTTGGCATTTTTGGCATGGTCTATGGTTTCCATAAGTACCAACCCTTTGCCTGGAAGTGCCGCAGTGAGTTTCGCAACAGCGGCAGATACAGTGTTCTGTGTCTCCACAGTTTCTATAAAGGCACCTTTTTTGTTGTCGCAGCCGGTCAGTGCCAGGCCGATGAGCCCGATAAACAACAGTCTTTTCATCATACGTTGAACCTGAAATGCATGATGTCACCGTCCTGAACGATGTACTCTTTGCCTTCGAGTCTGTTCTTCCCGGCTTCTTTGGCTCCCTGTTCTCCGCCGTATTCTATGAAGTCCTCATAGGAAATGACTTCTGCACGGATAAATCCTTTTTCAAAATCATTATGGATGACCGCAGCGGCTTTGGGTGCAGTGGTACCTTTTCGGATGGTCCAGGCGCGGACTTCCTTGACCCCTGCGGTAAAGTAGCTTTGCAGGCCGAGTTTGTCGAAACCTTTGTGGATGATCTGCTCCAGTCCGGATTCCGACACACCGAGATCGGCCAGCATCTCTTCTCTCTCGTCCTCATCGAAATCGACCATCTCTTCTTCGACTTTGGCACAGAGTTTGATGACTTCGGAGTTTCTCTCCTGGGCATAGGCTTTGAGCTTTTGGACAAATTCGTTGTCTTCTCCCAGTCCTTCTTCATCGACATTGGCGCCGTAGATGATCTCTTTGCTTGTCAGCAGTCTGAGATCTTTGTTCATTGCTTTGAAAGGGTCACTGTCCGTGTCGGCAAAGGTGGAAACGGGGTTTCCTTCTTCAATGTGCGCCAAAAGTGCTTCAGCCACTTCCAGCTGTGCTTTGGCCTGTTTGTCATTGCCTTTGGCTTTCTTTCTCAGCATCTCGATACGCTTGATCACTGCATCGATATCGGCAAAAAGCAGTTCCTGCTCGATAATTTCCACATCACGGATAGGGTCGATGCTCCCTTCGGTATGCACCACATTGTCATCTTCAAAACAGCGGACAATGTGAAGGATCACTTCCGTTTCACGGATATTCCCGAGGAATTTATTCCCCAGGCCTTCTCCTTTGCTCGCCCCCTTGACCAGGCCGGCGATGTCCACAAAGTCAAGTGTAGAGTGCTGCACACGTTCAGGGTTGACGATCTTTGAAAGTGCTTCAAGCCTTTTGTCCGGTACAGGTACGACCGCTTTGTTCGGTTCAATGGTACAGAAAGGATAGTTCGCACTCTCTGCGTTCTGCGCTTTTGTCAGCGCGTTAAAAGTGGTCGATTTCCCGACGTTGGGCAGTCCTACAAGTCCGATGCCTAATCCCATGGTATTTCCTTACAGTAGATAATAATTTTACGCGATTTTAGCGAAATATTGGTGAAGGAGGGGTTAGTGATGGGTATTTGTTTAAGGTATTTGTCTGGCTTATTCGTTTTCTAAGTCCCGTATCGCTATCTCTTTGCTATACTTCTCCAAAGGAAACTCATGGAAAATGCTCTTGTCGTGCTTATTGTGACCATTGCCATTGCTACGGTACTGAATGTTGTTCTGAAAAAGTTCGATATTCCTACGGTCATAGGATACGTACTTTCCGGTTTTGCGATCTCGTCGCTGTACCATTTTGCAGAAAAACAGCGGGAAGTCCTTGGTCATCTGGCTGAGTTCGGCATTGTTTTCCTGATGTTCACCATTGGGCTGGAATTTTCCGTCAACCATCTCAAACATATGAAAAAAGAAGTCTTTCTTTTTGGGGTATTGCAAGTCATGCTTTCGGGACTTCTGTTCTCCCTGATCGGGTACTTTGGTTTTGGACTGGAAGCCAAAGGGGCGATCGTCATAGGTTTTGCACTGTCCCTCTCCTCCACCGCCATCGTACTCAAAATACTCAATGAGAACAATGAGATCCATGCCGGATACGGACGTACCACCGTAGGCATCCTTATCTTCCAGGATCTCGCGGTCATCCCGATACTTCTGATGGTTTCCATCTTTACTTCCCATGCTGAATCCATAGGCATGCTGCTGCTCAGCACTCTGGGCAGTGCCATACTGGTGTTCCTCATCCTTTTTGTCGTAGGAAAGTACTTTCTTGAACGCTTTTTTGACCTGATCATGAGTACAGGTTCGGAAGAGATATTCCTTGTTTCTGTTATCCTGGGGGTGCTTTCGGCTTCTGTGCTGGCAGAAACTTTCGGATTTTCCTATTCGCTGGGGGCATTCATCGCAGGGATGATGCTTTCCGAGACCAAGTACCGCTACCGTATCGAAGCGGACCTTATTCCATTTAGGGATATCTTGCTCGGGGTCTTCTTTGTCTCCATCGGTATGTTGATAGACTGGCACTCCATCGTCCACTACGGACATATCATTTTGGCCTTGCTGGTAGGTATCATGCTGCTTAAAGGCTTGCTGATCTTCGGGCTGCTGCAATTTTTCATACAGAAACGTACGGCCATGAAGACCGCACTGGCCTTGTTCGAAGTAGGGGAGTTCGCACTGGCGATCTTCGCGCTGGCCAATGCCAAAGGCCTTCTTGCGCCCGGGCTCAACCAGATACTCATCATCACGGTGGTCCTTTCTATGATCCTCACACCGTTCGTACTGAAGAACATCAAAACCATTGCTGACCATTTGACAGTAGAGCCTGAAACGCTGCGCGAACGTGCGATGGTCGGTGCGACATACACCAACCACATCATTATCTGCGGATACGGTCCGCTCGGACAGAAACTGGTCAAAGGATTTAAAGAGCGCAATCTGCTCTATGTGATCCTTGAGCATGATGTCAAAGTGGTTGACGATATTATTTCCAAAGGAGAGGAGGCCATTTTCTTTGCCAATGCCGCACAGAAGATGGTACTGGAGCATTTC
>JALSTF010000219.1 GCA_026983895.1 Sulfurovum sp. | reverse complement strand
ACAGTTGGGTGAGTTGGCTGAAACCACATCCCTGCTAAGGATGCGTACTCGTAAGGGTACCGAGGGTTCGAATCCCTCACTGTCCGCCATTTAAATCTCCTATTTCATCGTACTTTAATTTACTTAGATTATCAAAATTGTATGGGATATAAAATTCTGTGTGTAGCTTGTCTTCTTGCTGAACATATCATACTTCGGGAACTTTCCCGGGGTATCGCTTCTGATTTCCCTCCTCTCGAGAGTTACAGTATTTTCCTGTAAAATAGTATCAATTATACTCGGATGATACAAGGATTTGCACATGACCACTATAATAAAACCGCTTTTTTTTCTTTTTCTCATGGCTTTTTCTGTACTGCATGCCTCAGAGGATCATCCGCTCGGTCTTGAAGTGGAACGTGCTGAAAATGCGAAGACCAAAGATACTGTCGTGGTGCACGGTATGGTACTTTACGGGAAAGTAATCAATATTGGACAGGACAAACTCACTTTCAGGCCGCTTTACAGTACCGGTGCTGTTCATTTTGCCTATAAGGATATTGATGCACTTTCAACAGAATACACGTACCATATCTCATTTAAACGTATGAATATCATCGGAAGGATCGAAGAGATCGAATCCAACAAAGAATATATCAAAGTCCGTGAAGGGAAGGATCTGAGAACGATAAAGATCGCCGATATAGACAATATTATTATCTCTGTAAATGATGATCCTTCCATGGAAAATATGATACGCAATACTTTTCCCCGCATTTCCGGAGATATCAATCTCGGCCTGGAGCGTGAAAGCGGTTCCAACCAGAAAAATACAACGGATGTGATGCTTAACATGCAATATAAAGAAGCAGAGCATGAACTCAAACTGTATGTGGATTATGAGTTTGAGACCACGGAGACCCCTACAACACCCAAAGTGGAAAACAAAGATGAACTGGTAGGGATATTGACCTACAAGAACCATTTCAGGAATGACTGGTTCTGGTTTGGATCGATCGCTGCAGATTATGACAGACCGCGGCAGATACAGAATCGATACATTCCTGCCGCAGGCTTTGGATATCGTTTTAAGTTCAAGAAAGAACGCTGGATAGAACCTTATGCAGGGCTTGGATATGCACGAACGAGCTACGTGGACGAGAAGCTTTACCCCGAGCAGAAATATACCGCAGCGGCTGTTGGGGTTTCCGGAAAATTCCAGGTGGATGATTTTATGTATCTCAACAGTGTGATCCTCCACGGAATGGCCGTCTACTACCCAAGCTTGAAAGACCCGGGCGAGGAGTGGATCTTCAGGGTCAATGCCGGCCTGACCATTCCTCTGTTCGAGTTCTTCTCGGTCAAGCTGCTCTACACGCTTATCAATGACAGTAACCCTGACCCTTCTGTAGGGAACAACAAGACCAGTACCAAACTACTCTTCGGGCTTGATTTCTAACCCCTCTGTTAGCAAAAAAGAGTAAAATACTTCTGTAAATAGATTAATATTGTGAGGTAAAAGTGAATAACGATTACAGACTGACCAAGTTCGTTCAGGCTGCCGGTTGAGCTGCAAAGATGGGTCCGGAGGACCTCAAACATACCCTTTGCGGGCTCGGTTCCGACAGTGAAGACCTGCTTGTAGGCTTTGAGAACAGTGAAGATGCTTCGGTGTTCCGTATCAATGACGAACAGGCGATCGTACAGACGCTGGATTTCATCACCCCTGTGGTGGATGACCCCTATGTCTATGGAAAGATCGCCGCGGCCAATGCACTCTCCGATGTCTTTGCCATGGGCGCGGATGTCAAAACGGCGCTCAACATCGTCGGTTTTGATAAGTGCAACCTTCCCGGGGAAGCCCTGGGAGAGATACTGCACGGCGGTGATGAGAAGATCAAGGAGTGCGGCGGGGTGCTGATGGGCGGGCATACCATTGAATCGCCGGAAATGTACTACGGCCTTTCGGTGACAGGGCTTATTCATCCAAAGCGGATCGTGCAGAACAACACGGCGAAGATAGGCCATGTACTCATCCTGACCAAACCGCTGGGGACGGGTATCCTCTCCACAGCGATCAAACGCGATCTGCTTGGAGAAAAGAGCATGGAAGAAGCGGCGAGGGTGATGCAGACGCTCAACTACATTCCTTCACGCATCATGCGTGAGTACGATGTCAGCGCCTGTACGGACGTTACCGGTTTTGGCCTTCTGGGACATGCTCTGGAGTGCATGAATGATGCGATCTCTTTTCATCTGGACAGCAGTGCCGTACCGGTTCTGGAAGATGCATTCGCTATGGCAAAGCAGGATGTCATTCCCGGCGGAAGCCGCCGCAACCGCAAGCATGTTGAGGAGAGGGTGGCATACCGTACGGATGATGACTTGATGCAGACCCTGCTCTGCGATGCCCAAACTTCCGGCGGACTGCTGGTTGCCATGAATGAAAAAGATGCACAAGAGTACATGAAACGTCTAGAAGAGAGTACTTACGGATATGCGAGGATCATCGGCAGGGTAGAGCCCAAAGGCGAGAAGGATATTATCGTTTTTTAAATCCTGCTCTGGCGAGAGGAGGCAGGGATCGAACCTGCCGGGGCGTTTTGCACAAAAGCCCCCGAACGGGTTTGAAGCCCGCGGTGTCCACCAGGATCACATCTCCCCCAATGTCCGACGGCATTGTAGCATGAAAAAGTAAAAGAGGTAAACAGGTGTCAAAACAGGATCTTCTGCGTGCCATCCCCAAAGTCGATATATTTATCGCCCATCCTCTCTTTAACGGATACTCCTCCAAAGTATTGCTGCCGATCGTCAGAGAATATTTTGAAGCGCTGCGCAGGTCGATCCTTTCGGGAAATACGGAAAGGGTCGATGAAAATGTATTGGCTGAAGAGATCAAAGAACGCTACGATGCGATCATGACACCCTCTTTGCAGAAAGTAATCAATGCTACGGGTGTGATCGTCCATACCAATCTGGGGCGGAGTTTGATCGACCCTGAGAGTTTTGAAAAGGCCAAAGCAGTCGCCACTTCCTACAATAACCTGGAATACGACCTTGCAAAGGGAAAAAGAGGGGAGCGCTACTCCCATATTTCTACACTGATGAACGCGCTGCTCGGCTGTGAGGATGTGCTGGTGGTCAACAACAATGCCGCTGCAGTCTTTCTGGTACTCAACACCTTTGCCAAACGCAAAGAAGTGGTTGTCAGTCGCGGGGAACTGGTGGAGATCGGCGGGAGTTTCCGCATCCCTGAAGTGATGAAGCATTCCGGAGCCAAAATGGTTGAAGTAGGGGCAACGAACAAGACGCATTTGAGGGATTATGAGGAGGCTGTTACAGAGCGTACACGCCTATTGATGAAAGTACACAAATCTAACTACAGTATCGAGGGCTTTACCGCCGAAGTGCCCTTTCATGAAATACACAAGCTTGCCAAACAGCATGGACTGACAGACTATTATGACCTGGGCAGCGGCCATATCGTTGATCTGCCCTATGGCCTTGCCCATACGGAGCATACACTGCCGGAGATCATGAAGGATGCACCTTCCCTGCTGAGTTTTTCTGCCGACAAGCTCTTCGGATCGGTCCAGGCTGGGATCATCGTAGGGAAACGTGAACTGATCGCCAGACTGAAGAAAAATCAGCTTCTGCGTATGCTGCGTGTGGACAAAGTCACGCTTGCCATTTTGGCGGAAGATATCAAGACGATGCTTCTTGGGGAATTTGATAAAATACCGACACTGAAAATGCTTTTTGATGAGGTGGAGGTATTGCGGCAGAAGGCTGAAACACTCCGTGCAAAACTGGAAGGTGTACTCGAATGCGAGATCGTGGAAACGCAGACGGTGATCGGCGGCGGTTCCACCCCCAACCGGAAGATCCCTTCTGTGGCACTGGCAGTGAAAATGGGGAAGTGGAGCCCCAACAGGCTGGAAAAAGCTTTCAGGGATGAGAAGGTCATTGGGCGAATAGAACACGGGCATTTTTTGCTCGATCTTCGTACGATACGTCCCGAAGAGTTCGATGAGATCGCCAGGGCGGCAGTATGTCTGGTTTCATCATAGGCACCTGCGGCCATGTGGACCATGGAAAAACAGCACTTGTCAGGGCATTGAACGGTTTTGAAGGTGATACGCTCAAAGAGGAGAAGAAACGGGGGATCACCATAGACCTGAGTTTTTCCCATATGCAAAAAGAGGGGAAGCAGCTCTCTTTCATCGATGTTCCCGGACATGAAACACTGGTCAAAACGATGATCTCCGGTGCCTTTGGGTTCGATATGGTGCTCATTGTCGTCTCTGCTGTCGAGGGGGTCATGCCACAGACCGTGGAGCATCTCCAGATACTCAGGCTGCTGGGGATAAAAGAAGCGATACTGGCTGTGACGAAGAAGGACCTGATCGCAGAAGATACACTCGATGCACGGATTAAAGAGATCGCAGAAGATGTGGCCTCTTTCGGCCTGCATCTTCATGATACCCTGAGTGTCTCCATTTACGATGAAATGAGCATAGGGCGTTTGAGAGAGAGACTTTTTGCTGTGCAGAGCATGCCCAGAACGGAAGGACATTTCTTCAGGCTCTATGCGGACAGGGTATTCACGCTCAAAGGTGTAGGTATGGTCGTAACAGGGACGGTACTGGGGAAAGCTGTTCGTCTCGATGACAAACTGATCGTTTGCGACTCTGCGGCAGCATGCAGACTCAAGGGGATGCAGGTGCACGGAGAGAATGTGCAGGAGGCACAGGTTTCGGAACGCGTAGCCTTGAATCTTGCCGGCACGGATGCAAAGAAGATCCGCAAGGGTGACTTGATAAGCCCGAAAGGATACCTCAGAGGTTTCAGGCAGATCGACGTGGTCTATGAGGATCTTTCGAAGAAGAGGCCGCTGCAGCATGACAGGACCTACACGATCTACATCGGCGCAAAACGCCTGGAAGCCAAAGTCACATTATATGCACTGCAGGGAGAAAAGGGAAAGGGGTTTGCCACCCTGCATGCGTTGAAAGATATTTTTGCGATCTACGGTGAGAGAATGATACTCCGGGAAGGCAACAGAACAGTAGCGGGGGCGACCGTGTTGTGTCCCGTTGCCGACCCTCTTCGCAAAAAGCAGAAAGAGCATCTTTTGGAAGCGCTGGACCGGAAAGACATTCCAAAAGCCTATGGCATCCTGCTCGAAGCGCATAAACACGGGCTTGGGATGGTCTCCTCAGTACAGCGTTTCGGTCTTTCGCAGGTAGAGGCGCTTGCCCAGGCAGACCTGCTGGAAAATGTTTTTGTGGATGAGAAGGCACTTATTGTCTATCCTCTCAAGACACAGAAGGAGCTGGTGGAGCATATCGGGGACATTTACAGGAAAAACCCTTATGCACTGCTTTCGGTCTCTTCTTTGAACCTGAGACTGCCGTGGGCAAGTGAAGGTTTGATAGATTCAGCCTTGAAGGGGCTGGAAAAGCAGGGGGTTTTGCGTGAAGAGAAAAACCTTTATGCCAGTGCGCAGATGAAAGAGGATCTTGTATCTGTGCTGAAAGAACGTGTATTGCTCAGGCTGAAGAAAGACGACATTACGCCTTCTGCCCCTGCCAACATTTTTGATACGCTCGATATGGACAGGAGAGCGGGAGAGAAGATACTTTTATCGCTCTGCAGCCAAAAAGAGGCGGTCAGGCTGCAGCACAACCTTTTCATCCACACCCAAAGCCTCTCAAAGATCATCTTGCGAATGCGAAAGATCATAGAGCAGGAAGGGTACATCGATATAAAGAACTTCAAAGAGCATATTCCCCTGAGCCGGAAATACCTGATCGCCTATCTGGAGTACCTGGACAGCTTTTCGGACATTCTTAAAGAGGGGAACAGACGAAGGTATTTCAATTGATAAATTGATTCGGTTTGCTTAATGGAAGTGTGTCAAAAAGGATGACTTTTATCCTCTCTCCCCCTTCAATACTTGAAATACTTTCATTGAAAACAGCCAGTGCATTACTCTCTACAATAGGCGTGAGCATCCCTGAGCCGTATTTGTTATTGCGTGTGACATAGAATTCCCCATTCTCAACCGTGCCAAGCACTATGTTGCTTTTTCCCGGGCGCATTTTAAAAAGATGTTTGTTTTCAGCATAAATATAAGGGTGTGCATAGCGTTTGTTTCCCTGCATTTTAAAAAGAACAGGCAAGGAGAGCAGGAAAGTATTTATCATAGCTGTGAGCGGGTTTCCGGGCATTGCCATGACGAAAGTACTGCCCATCGTTCCCATCATGGTCGGTCGTCCCGGTTTGACGTTGACACCGTGGAAGAGTGCATTCAGCCCATTCTTTTTAAAAGCTTCTTCGAGAAAATCTGCATCCCCCATAGAGATCCCTCCGGTAGTGATGATGACATCATAGGATGTAAGCCCTGCAATACAATCAACGGTTTTTTCGAGACGGTCAGGGATGGCACCGGCATAGGTAGGAGAAAAACCGTATTTTTTCAGCAGTGCGGTGATGGCGAAAGCATTGGCGTTGTAGATCTCATCCTCGCTTGCCTGTTCCCAGGGTTCGCGTATCTCGTCACCGGTAGAGAGAACGGCGATCTGCAGCGGTTTGTAGACGCTGGCTGCCATGATGCCCTGTGCAGAGAGCAGGGCGATATGGGCGGGGGTCATGAAGTCGCCACGTTCAAAAAGGGTATGCCCCTCTTTCTGTTCTTCGCCTTTGGACCTGAAAGCATTGCCCTGTTTGATATTTTCCGGAATGCTCACTTCCGTCTCTGTGACCATGGGACAATCTTCGATGGGAACGATAGTGTCGGCATCGGAAGGGACCTGGGCACCGGTCATGATCTTGTAGCATTCGCCTTCATCAAGCTGTGCGTGTGGCTTGTCTCCCGCGAAGATGGCTGTTTTTACCTTGAGGGTCTGGCCGCGCTCACTGTAGCGGAAGGCAAAGCCATCCATAGCAGAGTTGTCGAAAGAAGGCAGATTCTTTTGTACAACGATATCTTCTGCTATCACACGGTTCAGTAGATTTTCAATCAGTACAGTCTCTGTCATTTCTGTACTTTTACATGCTTCCTGTGTCTTCTTCTGTGCCTCTAAAAAGGACAATATATCTAATTGTGTCATATGCTTTCTTCCTTGTGTTGCATCAGGATTTTCTACCTGAAATGAGGATATTTTATCGAATAAGAACTAAAAAGGAAGGCTTTGACTGGGAAATATCAGAGTTTAAACCAGCTTCTCTCCAACGCTTCGCTGAAAGTAGGGTGTGCCATGATGGTGCGTTGTGCCAGTGGGGCATCCATCTCTCCGGCCAATGCCATGGCCACCGGGGCAATGAGCTCTTCGGCATCGGGGGCAAGGATCTCCGCGCCGAGAATGAATCCTTCGCTGTCGGCATAGGCGACCATAACACCGCGTGAGGCATCGTGAAAGGCCGAGGCAGTGAAGTGGTTCAGTGTGACGATACTTTCTTTAAACGCGGTTTTCTGGCTCTCCAGTATCTGTTTTGTTTTGCCCACGGAGGCATAGCTCATGGGAAGGGTATGGATGAAGCGAACCACATGTGAGAGGTTCAGGGTTGCAGGTGCTTTGCCCAGTATCTTCTGTGTGACATAGAGTGCCTGTGCCCTTGCCGCATGCGCCAACTGCAGTTTCCCGTTGCAGTCACCGATGGCATAGTGTTGGGAAAGTGTCGTCTCGTAGCTGCTGTCGGTCACGATACCGCGTTTGACTTTGACTTCATCCGTGGCAATAACATCGGTATTGGGCTTCCGCCCTGTAGCGACAAGCAGCTTGTCGAAGTATTTGGATGTGCCGTCCTCAAAGGTGATATGCACACCCCTTTGGGTCGCATGTGCCTTAGCGACAGGATGGTTCCTCAAATGTTCTATCCCCAGTTTTTCCGTCTGTGCGCGCATCCCTTCTGTAATGAGAGGGTGTGCCCCTTTAAGCAGGCCTTCATGTCTTGAGATGAGTGTCGTTTTGACTTTACTGGAAGCAAAAAAGCTTGCCATTTCCCGCCCGATAGGTCCATCACCGTAAATGGCGATATTTTTGGGAAGGCTTTTCATTTCAAGTACTTCGTCGCTGCTGATGATCTGTTCCCCGTCATAGGCGATGCCTTCGGGAATGAAAAGGGAAGAGCCCGTGCCTATGACAATATGTTCCGCTTCATAGGTTTTTCCTTTCACTTTCACTTTGTGGGGTG
>JALSTF010000218.1 GCA_026983895.1 Sulfurovum sp. | reverse complement strand
CTCTTTCTTTATGATCTTCATGCCCGAAAAGATCGTCTGGGCGTTCACAAACGATGCGGAGACCATCAAAGAAGCAAGCCTTTACCTGCGTATCGTGGGGATCTCCCAGATACCGCTGGCATTTAACTTCGTTCTCTCCGGAGCGCTTAGGGGTGCAGGCGACAGCAAAAAGACCCTCAAGATCAACCTGATCTCCCTCTGGGCCGTGCGGATCATCCCGGCATTTCTACTCAGCTGGTATTTTCACAATATCCTTTTTGTGTATCTCGCAATGATCTCCGACACCTTCGTCAAAGCGGTCTGGCTGTGGCGGACTTTTGAGAAAGGGGAGTGGCAGAAGGTCAAAGTGTGAAAATAGGGAGTAGTAGGTAAGATATAAGTATGAAAGAGGAAAAACGAGTTAAGAGAATACTGTTTATGTTAGGCAATTGGCATTTAAGGGGTGAGAGATATTTTAATGAATAGTGTTTAAATCGTATTTCGTCACAGAAACTGTCTAATAATTTCTTTTTTATTTCCAGTATATACTCCTAAAAATAATAGGACATAATATCCTCTATTGCCAGAATTCAACAATTAGAGGACACTTTGTCCAAATATCGGCTTATATCCGATTAAAAGGACATAAGAAACTATTATCATTCTATAGGATTTTTCTACTTATCTGTAAAAGTCTTTCAAGTTGTCATATTTTTCAATCCAAACAGACATTTTCGGTATACTACTATCATTAAAATAACGTAATAGCAGGACATAGTGTTCCTCTATTAAATAGTTAGGTGACAAAATGAATATGACAATAGAAAGTATTTTTTCGTTAACTTCAAGTGGAGCTGTTTTAGCAGGTTACTTAGAAGCAGGAAATTTAAAAGTTGGTCAAGATATACTTGTAAAAACAAAAAATAATTCCATTAAAACTAAAATTGAAGGAATAGAGATAAATAAAGAATCTGTTTCAGCTGCTAAAGCGGGTCAACACCTTGCAATAATGGCTAGTAATATAGACTTTGATTTGTTGTCTGATGGAGTTCTCCATACAGAAGATGGACTTTACATTCCAGAAAATCTAAAAGTTATAGAAGCACCAAAAAAGTGGTGGAATATTTTTAGTTAATTGACACTTATAGTTTAAGTGGCTGACACTAAACACCTAACAAAAACGTGGAGCGAATAGTTTACCGCAAGCGGAAACTATTCGCTCACGATAAACGTTAGCAAACAAAAAGGAATTGTTTTGAAGTACAGAATAGATGAAAAATCTATAGCAGTAGTATTTTTACTAATCAGTATTATTGTAGTAATAGCTCTCTCGCCAAAAAATACGTATTTTCTAGGAGCCTGTCGGATTATTCTTTGAAACAATCGATTAGAGCCACTTTTCACAAGCAAGAAGTTCTTTTTCCTCGGAAGTCTTCTTATATCGCCTATGCCAACTGAATTAGAGCTTAAAAGTGTGTCTTTGTGCTTGCAATAGCCTAAAGCCGACAGACTCCTAGATAGAAAGGTGGTTTTGATGGGTGATATTAGTATGCATTCCCACGCAGAGCGTGGGAATGAGATAAAAAGTCCTGTCAGAAAAATAGCATGTGGACACTTGTGCTATAATGCGGATGAGAATATCTTCAACTTATCTGCTGTCCACATACGACCGGCGGAGGTGTCCAAATGCTTCGACGCGAATAATAAGTATAATCACAGAAGATACACTTAAGGAGTCTCATGCCTAAACTCACCATCAAAGATGAACTCACAGAATTTTTACTCTACACCACACCAAATAATGAGATAAAAGTAGAAACATACTTACATAACGAAACACTATGGCTTCCTCAAAAACGCATGGCTGAACTTTTTGGTGTGCAAAGACCTGCCATTACTAAACATCTCAAAAATATATTTGAAAGTGGAGAATTAGAAGAAAATTCAGTTAGTTCCATTTTGGAACATACTGCTGGGGATGGTAAGAAATATAACACAAAATTTTACAATCTTGATGCAATTTTATCAGTTGGCTACAGAGTAAATTCATCTAAAGCGACACAGTTTCGTATCTGGGCTACGAAAGTTTTAAAAGAGTATATCATCAAAGGTTTTTCCATGGATGATGAGAGACTTAAAAACGGTCAATATTTTGGTAAAGACTACTTTAAAGAGCTCCTTGAGAGAGTTCGCTCTATTCGGGCAAGTGAGAGAAGAATTTATCAACAAATTACCGATATTTTTGCAGAGTGTAGTTTTGATTATGATAAAAATGCCCAAATTACCAAAGATTTTTATGCAACTGTTCAAAACAAATTTCACTATGCCATCACAGGTAAGACAGCCGCTGAGATTATCTATGAAAATGCAGATGTCAAAAATCCAAATATGGGGCTTACCTCATGGAAAAATTCACCGGACGGTAGAGTTTTAAAATCAGATACCATTATTGCCAAAAATTATTTGCAAGAAAAAGAGATTAAAAGACTCGAGAGAACCATAGGTGCATACTTTGACTATATCGAAAGACTTATTGAAAACAGACAAAAACTAAGCATGGAAGATATTAGTAACTCAGTGAATAAATTTTTAGAATTTAATGAGTTTAAAATACTTGAAGGTAGAGGAAGAATCTCACACTCTCAGGCAAAGCAAAAAGCTTTTAGCCAATATGAAGCGTTTAATAAAATACAAAAAATAGAGTCTGATTTTGATAAAGAGATTAAAAAATTATTAAACAAGAAAGAGACAACAAAACACAGGAACGAATAATTTACCCTCGCGGGAAAACTATTCGTTCAGTTCAGCCGTTGCGTCTTGTCAATAAATTTAAATTTTGGAACACTTTTTTCATCTCTTTTCTTCCGTAACAGTTTTGTAGCACTCTTTGGCTATAATTGTAGCAAAAAAACAAAGGACAGTGATGAGCAAAGAAGTCAAAACACTTGAAGAGAGGATCGAACGTATCTTCAAAATGGCAAAAGAGCATTTTGGCGAAGTGCGTTTTGTCGGGATCAAACTGCATAACAAGATCGGCTGGGTAGCGAAGATACAGTTCGATGAGTTCGAATCGCTGGTCGCCGAAGGCGAAGATGCGGAAGAAGCGTTGAAGAACCTGAGAAAAAGACTGAAGAAGATCATAGACCGCTACAATATGGTGTGACGATGAAGCATTGCTTCATCGAGTGAGGAGTGCGTAGAGAGGAGTGGATGTATGCATTGCTCTGCAATGCTTTTATATGAAGGGGAGAAAGTTTGAAAAAGAATATCATACTGATCGGGTTCATGGGGGTTGGCAAGGGTACGACGGCGCGTGCTTTTGCCAAGAAGTACGGTGTCTACAACATCGACACGGATGATCTCATAGAATCCAAAGAGAACAAAGAGGTCAAGAAGATCTTTGAGAAGAAGGGTGAAGCCTATTTCAGGCAGTGCGAACAGGATACTGCCGACTGGATAGAGCAGTGTGTTACCGGTACGCTTATCTCCTGCGGAGGCGGGTTTTACAAAGTGAAAAATCTGAAGAAACTTGGTACGGTCGTATTGCTTGATGCTTCATTTGAGTGGATACACAATCGCCTCAAAACGGCAAAAAATGCTGAAGCAAAACTGGCGAAACGCCCCTTGTTCTCTGATGAGAAAAAGGCGAAAGCGCTCTACAAAGAGAGAGAAACTGCCTACAGAAAGGTGGCGGATGTCATTATTGATGTGGCCGGTATGGACCTGGAAGCACAGCTCAAAGAGATCGCCAAAAAATGCAAAGTAGTATAGTAAAGAATCTGTGGTTTATTCCGCTGATTCACCCTCTACAAAAAGTCCGACGATGACCAGTACGACATACGCCCCGATGATCACAAAAAGGGTATTGCTCCCGTAGGCAATGATCGTATCTTTGATGGAATCAAAATTATTTTCTATCTCCATCATCAGGTTGACCCAGATACCGAAGGCAACAAGGATCAATATGCCTTTCATATTGAACATTGTGGATTTTTTAACGGATTTTTTCTTCATCTTTCCCTTTCTCGTCATAGTGTGCTTCCCAGTATTCCAAACCTTTGTAAATACCCGAAAGGATACCGAAGATCAGCATTGTGCTTCCCATGCAGTAGGGTACAAGCTCGGAAAATGGAGCCGGATCCCTTAAAAATATAAGCATAACATACATCCATACACCTATGGTAGATACTGCCGCTATACGCTTAAGCCATTTGATCACATTCATCGCTTGTTCTTTTTCCATAGGCTTATTTTATCGAAATTAGATATAATTTCATTAATTTGAAATCCGGAAAATTCATGCAGAGATTCGAAGCCTACCTTTCCCAGAACCTACCGAAAGTCGCCAGCTTTCATCCTGTGTATGAAGAGGCACTGGGTGCAATGCTGCAGGCAGGCGGCAAACGTTTCCGCCCTATGCTTCTGTTGAGCATTGTGGATGCCTGGGAGCCGATGCTCTACGATTCTGCTCTTCCGGTCGCACTTGCCCTGGAAATGTTCCATACCTATTCGCTTATTCATGACGACCTGCCTGCCATGGACGATGCCGACCTGCGCCGCGGGCACAAGACCCTGCACAAACGTTTCGACGAAGTGACCGCCATCCTGGCGGGAGATGCACTCAACTCCGATGCTTTCTACCTTATTGCCAGAGCACCTTTGCGTGAAGACGTGAAGATCAAACTGGTCGAACTGCTCGCCCGTGACGGGGGAAGCCGCGGAATGGTACTGGGTCAGGCGATCGACTGTTATTTTGAAAACAAACCGCTTGACATCGAACAGATCAAAGTTCTCCATAAGAATAAAACAGCAAAATTGATTGCTGTGAGCCTTCAGATGGGCGCGGTGATCGTCGGCCTTGAAAAGGATGTGCAGGAAAACCTTTACCGTTTTGGTATGGATCTCGGACTGCTTTTCCAGATACAGGATGATATCATCGATGAGACGCAGAGCGAAGAGGAAGCGGGAAAGCCCACCGGGAACGATGAGGCTAAAAACAGTTTTGTCAATCTGCTGGGTCTGGAAGAGAGTGTCCTTCAGGCCGATAGTCTGGCAAAAGATCTGCAAAAACGTTTTGAAGCTTTCGATGAGAAACTGCAGAGAGCGTTGAATCCACTGATAGATACCTATTTATATCGGCACCGGCCGTAGGTCATCCTGTATTTGATTCAGGATCCGGGGATCAGGCTTTTCTGAGACCGAAAGGATCCTGAATCAAGTTCAGGATCGTATCTGTACCAAGAATGATACGGATGACAAATGAGAACTTGAATAAAAAAAGGATAACCCAATGGCAATGACAGAAGAGAACAAAATGCGCAAAAAAATGGCAAATACCATCCGCTTCCTGGCGGCGGATATGGTACAAAAAGCGAATTCCGGACATCCGGGTGCACCGATGGGCCTGGCGGACATTGCAGTGGTACTTTCAGAACATCTCTCCCACAACCCGAAGAATCCCAAATGGCTCAACCGAGACCGACTGGTCTTTTCGGGAGGGCATGCTACAGGGCTTATCTACTCTCTGCTGCACCTCTGGGGGTACGATGTGAGTCTGGAGGACTTGAAGAACTTCCGGCAGCTCGATTCCAAAACGCCCGGACATCCCGAATACGGACATACTCCGGGTATCGAGATCACGACCGGCCCTTTGGGTCAGGGGATCGCCAATGCGGTCGGTTTTGCCATGGCGGAAGCTTACACGGCCAATCAGGTGAACTCCGAGACCTGCGAACTCATCGACCATAAAGTCTACTGCCTCTGCGGTGACGGTGATCTTGAGGAAGGCATCTCCTATGAAGCCTGTGCCCTGGCAGGGCACTTGGGTTTGAAAGACCTCATCCTGATCTATGACAGCAATGAGATCACGATCGAAGGCGATACCAGTATCGCCTGGAGCGAGAATGTCGCGAAACGTTTCGAAGCACAGAACTGGAATGTCCTGAAGATCAACGGCCACTGCTACGACGATATCGGGAAAGCATTGACGGAAGTAAGAGCTGCCGAGAAGCCGACCATCATCATTGCCAATACTATTATCGGAAAGGGTGCGGGAGAACTTGAGGGTACACACCACACTCATGGCGCGCCGCTAGGTGAAGCGATCATTCGCGAATCCAAAGCCAAAGAGGGCTTCGACCCCGAGCAGACCTTCCAGATCCCCGAAGATGTCCTGCTGCGTTTCAGATGTGCTGTCGAAAAAGGCGAATTGGCAGAGAAAGAGTGGGTCCACAGACAGAAGGAAGCACCGCTGATCGAACAGAACGAAGCATTGGAAAGACTGCTTAACCCTGACTTCTCTGCGATCGAATATCCCGATTTCAGCAACGATGCGGAAGTCGCTACCAGAGACTCCAACGGGAAGATCCTCAATGCCATCGCCAAAGCGCTGCCGTCTTTCATCGGCGGGTCAGCCGATCTGGCGCCATCGAACAAGACAGAACTCAAAGACATGGGCAATTTCCCCAAAGGAAAGAATCTGCACTTTGGTATCCGTGAGCACTCCATGGCGGCGATCACCAATGCAATGGCGCTTTACGGAACGACTATGCCGTTCAATGCGACATTCTTTGTATTTTCCGACTATCTCAAGCCGGCAGCGCGTATCGCGGCACTGACAAGCATTCAGAATTTCTTCGTCTGGACGCACGACAGCATCGGTGTGGGTGAGGACGGCCCTACCCATGAACCCATCGAACATTTGAGCCAGTTCAGGGCCCTGCCGAACTTCTATGTCTGGAGACCGGCAGATGCGACTGAGAATGTGGAAGCATGGAAAACCGCATTGAGCATCAAGGCACCACACGGCTTTGTCCTCAGCAGACAGAAGCTTAAAACACTCAAACCCAAAAGGGACTTCGGGGATGTCAGCAGGGGTGCCTACATCGTCAAGAAGCGAGAGGGTGCGACCGTGACGCTGATGGCCAGCGGTTCAGAGCTGATGCCCTGCCTCCAGGCGGCCTGCCACCTCGATGCCCTTGGTGTGAAAGCCAATGTTGTCTCCGTACCGTGTCTCGACCTTTTCAATGAGCAGGACGCAGCGTACAGAACGGCTGTAGTGGATCCTTCCACCACCGTACTGGCGGTTGAAGCCGCGACAGCGACAGAGTATTACAGGTATGCGGATGATGTGCTGGGCATGGAAGGTTTCGGTGCTTCTGCACCCGCGGGGCTTCTCTTTGAAAAGTTCGGATTTACCGTACAGAACATTACCAAACGTGCCTGTACTCTTGTGGGGGCGGAGTACAGACACATCGACCTGGGTGTCTGCAAGGCATAACCATGACAGGAACCGGAAGGTGCTGCCTCCGTTTCCGTATGGTTCACCCACCTTTTATAATGGTGGATAAATCCACCCTACGCGTTCATTGATCAACTTCATTTCATACTTGACCACAGCACTGTTTTTTGTTTCATTGACATAGCTTTCTACGATATCAGGATGGTCAGTTTCGCGTAGGGTGGGTTCATCCACCACGTATCAATCCAGCAGCATCCCTCTCACTTCATCCTCATCGATCAAATCCATTTCATACTTGACCACCGCGATGTTTTCCGTTTCATTGACGTAACTTTCTACGATAGCAGGATGGTCCGTCAATGCAGCAACTTTCTTTCTGTCGAAGATGTCAAGAGGCAGGTAGACGTTGCCTCTGTTGTTCGGGTTGGGCATGGTGGCGACCCAGATAAACCAGGCTGCCGCAATGATGGCAACGACGATGGCAAGCGTCCCTCTGTCGTAATGCTGCATCAGATAGCCTGCCAGCAGACCTCCGAAGAAGATCCCCACATAGGCAAAGGTATTGGCGACACCCAGTGCCGCGCCTTTTTGATGTACTTTGGCGAATTTGGCGACGAAACTCTGTAGGAGCGGTTCGAACATGTTGAAACCGATGAAGAAAAAGACCACCCCGACAATGAAGACCCATGGTGTCGCAGCAAAGCCCATCGCAAGGAAACCGAGAAGGATGATGGCTACGGAGATCATGAAGACTTCTCGCCCCTTGCCGTACTTTTCGCCAAAGACCGCTGCGGGGCCCATGGAGAGCAGCCCGAAGACCATGGCAGGCAGATAGACCTTCCAGAGTTCTGCTTTGTGCCATCCGAAGCCGCCGTCCTCCACACTCTGCGTCATGACGAGGGGAATGATGAAGAAGGCCATCGTCATGATGGAGGAATGAAACAGAAAAGTGATATACATGCGTGTCAGGGACTTGTCC
>JALSTF010000217.1 GCA_026983895.1 Sulfurovum sp. | reverse complement strand
AGGCGGCAAAAATATCTGCCGCCGCTGCGGAAGTGGTATCTACAAACACAAACGTTTCAAAACTGAAAAAAGCTGGGCCTATCTGATTACGGCGATGATCGCCTATATCCCGGCCAACCTTTATCCAATGCTGATCACGTCACAATTCGGCCAGAAAGAAGGGAGTACGATCCTCGGCGGTGTGATCCTTCTGTGGGAGCACGGCTCCTATCCTATAGCACTGATCATTTTTGTCGCTTCGATATTGATCCCGATACTGAAATTCCTTGTTTTGATTTATCTGTTAATTAGTGTAAAATACCCTATAGGAAAAGACAGCAAGGTCAATAAACACAAACTTTATTTTATGACAGAAGCGATAGGCCCGTGGTCGATGATCGATGTTTTCGTCGTAGCGATACTGATGGCACTGATCCATCTTTCAAATATACAGATCGTTGCGGGAACGGCTGCTACGGCATTTGCCCTTTCTGTCTTTTTTACCCTCTTGGCGGCCCATGCGTTCGATGAACGTCTGATAGAAGAGAAGAGACGATACCAAAAAATACATTCGGATGTACAAGGAGATACGGACCATGCCTGAACAATTACCCGAGATAGAGGAATCCACGAAATTCAACTTTTTCACCTCTATCTGGATTGTGCCCTTTATAGCACTGCTTATTGCAGGCTGGCTGGCCTATCAGTATTATGCGGAGTTGGGGCCGGAGGTCAAGATCATTTTCCCAAAGAATGAGGGGCTCAAGGCCGGACAGAGCAAGATCAAATACAAGGATGTCCCTGTGGGGACGGTCACGAAGATCACCCTGCAGGAAGGCGCCAGCGGTGTCGTGGTGATCGCCCGGATGGATAAAGATGCCGAGCCTTATTTGAATGATGATACCAAATTCTGGATCGTGAAACCGGAATTGGGTATTTCGGGGATCAGAGGGCTTGATACGTTGATATCCGGAAATTACATTGGGATCACGGGCAAAAAAGGCGGCAAACTGAAAAAAAAGTTCATTGGGCTTGAACACCCCTACCGCAGTGAAAAGAATGGCGAATATTATGTACTGCATTCACTGCGAGGAGACAGTTCTGTAAGACAGGGGACACCGGTCTATTTGAAAAATATACGGGTAGGTCAGGTAGAGTATGTCATGCTTGGGTTGCAGGATGATGTTGTGGATGTGATCATTTTTATTGAAAAGGAATACACCCCTTTTGTGCATACGGATTCCAAATTCTGGGTAAGAAGTACCCTGGATGCCGAATTCAGAAACGGAGCGCTGGATGTGTCCGTTGCACCTGTAACAGACCTTTTGCAAGGTGCCATAGAGTTCTCCTCTTCCGGCCCGGAAGAGAACAGGACGATACCGGACAACTTTGCCTTTTTGCTGCATAGAAATAAAAATGCGGTCAATCCGAAGAAGTTCGGCCATGCCAAAAAAGAGAGAGCGCTTTTCATACTGCATACGGAAAAGTCCATTGCCCGTTTGAAAGTGGGATCGCCTGTGCGCTATGATGGGTATGAGATTGGTGATGTGAGAGAAATTTCACTCGGATATAACAAAAAGACTCATAAAATGAGAGGCAGTGTCCTGGTGGAGATAGACACTTCTGTTTTCGATGATCTGTCCGATGAGAATGATACGGGGCGCGAGAATTTCTACAAAGCGGTTGAAGAGGGGCTTCGGGCACGTATGGATACGATAGACCCTCTTACGGGAAGACTGTATGTCAATCTGCTCTTTACGGA
>JALSTF010000216.1 GCA_026983895.1 Sulfurovum sp. | reverse complement strand
TGCTGCCTGATACTCGCTCTTGTCGATGGTAAAGAGCAGGTCGCCCTGATGTACCTGCTGCCCGGGCTTGAAGTGGTACGCCTCAAGTTCCCCTTTGACACGGGAGATCACATCGACCGCATCGACTGCATCGGTCTTTCCTGTGAAGCGTATCCAGAGCGGATAGGCGCTTTTTTTCAGGGTATGTACCTTTACTTGAATGGGTGTCTCTACTGCCGTTACACTTTTGTCCTTTGGTTCTTCACCGCATCCTGCTATGAACCATAGAGAAAAAAAGAGCATGAACGCAGCAGCATATCTGCTATGGTTTGTCATTGTCTTCCTTGTCCTGCATGTTAAAAGATATTATACCTAGCTTCTCTAAAATCATCATTTCCCAGGCGTGTCGGAGATGATGATACTGTTCTTTGATTTGACTGAAGGCTTCCTCTCTTCGAACTGCTTCAGCTCCTTCGTATTTTTCTCTTTGAGTTTCTTGCGCATACGGGCATACTCTTTTTCCTTAAGCTCCTTGATCTGTGCTTCAAGCTGATCGATGTAGGCATTGAGTTCCTCTATCATATCTTTGTACTTGTCACAGCTTTCATATGTATTGTTAATAACCCTGTTGTCTACAAACGCAGTATCGACATAGGGCCGCACGATCGGCCTGCCAATAGGTCTATCAGGTTCGATAGGATGGACAGGAACCGGACGGATAATAGGTCGTTTATGCATAGTGACATCCGCAAGAGAAAAAGAGGTGATACTGCCTGCCATAAGCAATGCAAAGAAAAGTGTTCTCATGATATATGCCTGTTTTTTAAGGATATTATAGCGAATCGTAAAAATATTTGTGTGAAGTATAAAAAAGTTCTGAAGTATGGTGGAGACTATCGGGATCGAACCGACGACCTCTTCGCTGCCAGCGAAGCGCTCTCCCAGCTGAGCTAAGCCCCCAAAGATTTAGGTGAAAAGGATTTTAGCATAAGATGGATAAAACATTGCCCATCTTATGCACTTTGGTATTAATTTCTTTCGGTCACTTCAAGCAGATGGTAGCCAAACTGTGTCTTCACCGGGCCGTGTACCACGCCAACCTCATCATTGAAGACCACTTTGTCAAATTCGGGAACCATCTGCCCCTGGGAAAAGCTGCCAAGCTCTCCGCCTTTTGCACCGGAAGGGCAGGTCGAGTATTCTCTTGCCGCATTCTCAAAAGTGATCTCACCTGCATTGATCTTCTCTTTGAGTTCTTTGCAGAACGCTTCATCATTTACCAAAATATGTCTTGCACTTGCTGTTGCCATTGTCCGTCCTTCAGTTTTTTTGGGGAGCCTACACTTCAAAAGCGACCAGTTCTCCGCGTTTGAGCCGTGGGATTATATCGGTTTTTATCTTTCGTATCAGAAAACTCTTTTTTTCAAAAGGGATCGTCTGGTCCGCTACGATATTTTTGAGCTTCATATCATAATGCTTGATAAGAAAATTCCTCAGTACACTCTGAAGCTCCGTTTCATCCATCACCTGAAAAGTGTCATCGACTGCCAGTCCCATCAGATGGGGATGGTCATTCTCTCCGTTGATCAGTGCGGAGAACATTTGCGCGTATCCGCCGAACATATCGATATCGATGACATCGAGCACCGAGTCAATGAGCTCCGGTTTTTCCAAAAGGGTTTTCAAAATACTCAGCTGCGCTACATCATCGCGTTTCTGGCTGAAGTTCTCTTTGGCACGGCTTGGCTGTGTCTGCTTGCCGAAAAATGCGGGGGAGAGCCCCAGCAGTGTCGCCGCCATGGGAATGTAGGCATCTTTGATGATGGGGCTGAGCCCGTCAAGGAACTGTTTGGCGGCACCAAACGCCGCTTCCTTGGCGCGCGGGTCGTTCAGATCGTAAGCATAGATGGTCTTCTCCAGCACGAAGGGGATCAGCGGTTTGGCATCTCTCAAGAGTTTGGCGACCGCTTCCGCTTCACCTTTGGCAATGAGGTCCGCAGGGTCCTGCCCGTCAGGAAAGAGTACCACACCTCCGTCAAAACCGGACGTACCCAGCATTTGTGCTGCTTTTAACGCTGCCGCGACACCGGCTTTATCCCCGTCATAAGCCAGGATGATCTTCGGATCGCCTTTTCGCAGCAGGGGAAGATGCTCCGCTGTGAGTGCCGTACCCAGCGTAGCGACCGCTTCGGTGAAACCTGCCTGATGGAACATCACTACATCCAGATATCCCTCACAGACGATCAGTTTTTTATGTTTGTAAATACTCTCTTTGGCCAGATGGTAACCATAAAGCAGGCGGGATTTGTTAAAAAGCTTGGTTTGCGGCGAGTTGATATATTTGGCAGGATGATCGGTAATGGTACGCCCGCCGAACCCCACCGCCGAACCGCTTGCAGAAAAAATGGGGAAAGTAATACGCTCCACCAGACGTGCATAGTAGCGTCCTCCTTCCCCCTGTGCTATGACCCCGGCCTCCAGGGCTTTGGGCAGAGGAAGCAGTGCCGAATTGAGAAAATGGATCACCGAATTCCCATCAGGGACATACCCGATACCAAAACGCTCTATGGAGCTCTGCGCGACCCCCCGGTCGGCAAGGTATTTCTTGGCAACGGGATGGTTCTCCAGATTCTTGACATACCAGGTCTGTACGGCTTCAAGCACCCGTTTGGCATCGGAGTAGTCTGAAGAGCCTTTGGTATAGTTCAGGGAAAAATTGAACATCGAAGCCAGTTTTTCAATGGCTTCGGGGTAGGAAAGTTTCTCGTACTCCATCACGAACTTGATACTGTCGCCGCCCACACCGCAGCCGAAACAGTGGTAGATCTGCTTGCTCGGACTGACCACGAATGACGGTGTCTTCTCCCCATGGAACGGGCAGTTCGCCTTGTAGTTCGCCCCGGCTTTCTTCAGTTCTATGAAACTGCCGATCACATCGACGATATCAACAGTGCTTTTGAGGGATTCAATGGAGGCATTATCTATCATAACGGTATTATATCCAATTTGGTATAATCCAAATACAATCAATCAAGAGGAGTGAGAAATGTATAGATGGGAAAAACATATCGCATCATTAAAAGCGAGGCATCGCAGTGCATACCCTCACTCCTCACTCGCACTCCCCAAAGGAGTGCGCTAATGGAAACCATCCTCCCTGCGTACAATGACCCCCTTTTCAGTGTTCTGCTTATCATTGTCATTGCGCTGATCATCTCTGTGGTCACCTATGCGTGGGGGATGTACAAACAACAGAAAGAGGAAGGAAATCTTCTGAAATTCCTCGAAAAATTCGACAGCAGCGAATGTTCTCTCGATACTGACGACATGCCGTTCGAATCCCATATGTTCAAACCGCTTACCCTGCTTGCCAAGGCATTCGAGAACTCCGGAGAGTATCACAAGGCGATCAATATCTACCTCTATATCATTAAGCATATTCCCGATGAACCGACAAAGATGGAACTGCTTGAACGGCTGGGCAACACGTATCTGCATGCCGGTTTTCTGGAACGTGCCCGTTCGATCTATACGGAGATACTCAGGAAACGGCCGCGCAATGCCAAAGTACTCTATGAACTGGGGATCGTCTATGAGATGATGCACGACTACAAAAAGGCTCAGGAGATCATCGAACCTCTCAATACACTGGGGGAAGATACCCGTACACTGAGCAAATTTCTTGAACTTTCCGCCCTGACCGCAGACAAAATGCTCACTGCCGAAGAGAAAGTAAAACAGCTTCAGAATATCCTCGAAGAGGAGCCCAAACTCTACCGACAGATCATCGACACCATACTGAAACTCGATACGGCAACCGCATGGCAGCTCATCGATCCCAAGCGTGTCAAAGAGGTGATCGACATCCTCTGGTTCTTACCGAATTCACAACTCGATTTAGATATAATCACATCCAATAAGACACTGAGTACGCTCTATTATGCCAAAGGATATCTGCTGACGCCCTCACACCAGAGCGGCATCTTTGCAGTTGATATGCTGGCAACGGCGAAAGAGAACGGATTTGAAGAGGGGGACCTCCTCTTCTCCTACCTGTGCAGAAAATGCAAACGGAGTTTCCCTGTCTCTTTCAAACGCTGTCCCAACTGTATGGCAATAAATTCTGTAGAAGTGGAGGAAAAGATTGCAAAAGCAAGCCCGAAAACAGATTACTCTCTACTCTGACGGATCAAGTCTCGGGAATCCCGGCCCCGGGGGCTACGGCGGCATTCTTGAATTCAAAGGTACACGCAAGGAGTATGCCGGAGGCGATGCCCATACGACCAACAACCGTATGGAGCTTCTCGGTGTCATAGAAGGGCTTAAAATGCTCAAAGAGCCCTGTGATGTCGAAGTGATATCCGACAGTTCCTATGTGGTTAAAGCCATCAACGAATGGCTCGAGGGCTGGATCAAAAAAGATTTCAAAAAGGTCAAGAATATAGACCTTTGGAAAGCCTATCTCGAAGCAGCAGCGCCGCATCGGGTACATGGCACATGGGTACGGGGGCATAACGGACATCCGGAGAACGAACGCTGTGATGAACTGGCACGCAACGAAGCGGAAAAGTTCAAAGCAATGGCATAATTCAAAATATATCATACACAAGGAAAGAACGATGAACGATTACAGTCTGCTTGAGAAACGGCTGAACTATACATTCAAGAACAAGCAATTGATTATTGAGGCTTTGACACACAAGAGCTACAAAAAGCCTTACAATAATGAGCGGCTTGAATTTCTGGGAGATGCCGTACTCGACCTCATCGTAGGCGAGTACCTTTTCAAGAAATTCCCAAAGTCCGATGAAGGCATCCTCTCCAAGATCAGAGCATCTCTGGTCAACGAGAGCGGGTTCACCCTCCTTGCACGCAAGATAGACCTCGGCTCCTACATCTACCTTTCGCTGGCAGAAGAAAACAACAACGGAAGAGACAAGCCCTCCCTGCTCTCCAATGCCTTTGAAGCAATCATAGGTGCGATCTATCTCGAAGCGGGGCTTGATACCGTAAAAGAGATCTCGATAAAACTGCTTGAAGAGTGTCATCCCAAAATAGACCTTCAGACACTCTCAAAAGATTACAAGACCGCCCTTCAGGAACTGACACAGGCAACGCATGGCGTGACACCCGATTATGAAATGCTCGGCTCTTCGGGGCCCGATCATAAAAAAGAATTTGAGATCGCTGTGGTACTCGACAATAAGACCATTGCTTCTGCCAAGGGCAAGAGCAAAAAAGATGCACAGCAAAAAGCGGCAAAGATCGCCTTAGAAAAACTAAAAGGGTAACAGGTGAATACTTTTGGAAAAAAACTGACACTCACCACTTTTGGCGAGTCACACGGAAAAGCCATAGGCTGCATTCTGGACGGTGTCCCTGCCGGACTGCAGATAGACGAAGCATTTATCCAGTCCGAACTCGACAGGCGAAAGCCGGGAAAAAGCAAGCTGGAGACCGGACGCAAAGAAGAGGACAAAATGGAGATACTCTCCGGAGTATTCGAAGGTATCAGTACCGGCACCCCCATCGCGATGATCATTTTCAACACCAATCAGAAATCCAGGGACTATGACAACATCAAAGATCTTTTCCGTCCCGGACATGCCGACTTCACCTATTTTCACAAATACGGTCTCAGGGATTACCGCGGCGGCGGAAGAAGTTCTGCCAGAGAGACCGCTGCACGTGTCGCCGGCGGTGCGATCGCCAAACTGATGCTGGAAGAGCTAGGCGTGAAAATAGAGAGCGGGCTTTGCGAAGTGGACGGCATCAAAGGAGAGATACAGGACTTCCTCCATGCAAAAGGCTCCAAACTGTATGCTCTTGACCCTGCCGTGGAGGCACAGCAGGAAGAAGCGATCCTCACTGCCAAGGAGAACCATGACTCCGTCGGCGGCGTGGTACTGACCCGTGCGACAGGTGTCCCTGCCGGCCTGGGAGAACCGCTCTACTACAAACTTGATGCCATACTCGCCGAAGCGATGATGGGGATCAACGCGGCAAAGGCTGTGGAGATCGGTGACGGTGTAGCCAGCACCCACCTCAAAGGCTCACAGAACAATGACGAGATCACCCCCGATGGATTTCAAACAAACCATGCCGGAGGCATACTCGGCGGTATCAGCAACGGTGACACGGTCATTGTCAAAACCCATTTTAAACCCACACCCTCCATCTTTCAGCCACAACACACTATCGATACCCAGGGGCATTCGACCACGCTGGAACTCAAAGGACGGCATGACCCCTGTGTCGCCATACGCGGCGCAGTGGTCTGTGAAGCGATGATGGCACTGACACTGGCAGACATGGCTCTGCTCAATATGGGAAAAAAGATGGAACATCTTCAAAGTATTTACACAGGAAAAGGATCACACAATGGGTAAAAAACTCGGATTTGGCATTATTGGACTCATTCTGATCGCTGCAGCCTACTCCTTTTTCACCCATGGTTCTGCACAGATCATAGAAAATGCGAAACAGCATCTCAATACACAACTGGCTACCCTTGAACAAAGCGGCTTTTCTATCAAAGAACGAAAGAGTGAAAAAAAGACCGATCACTTTGTCATCAGCTTTGACGACCCACAGAAGGTCAGCCGCTATCTGAATACCCAGGGTGCAGAAATGACACAGGAAGAAGCAGAAGCCCTCAAAGGTCTTCAGGTCGGTGTCGATGCCGCATATCTGCCGGACAGCTACAGTGCCCTTTCACTCGATCTTTATCCAACCGCTTTGCCCAAGAGTATGATGGAGGATCTCGGGGACGAAGACAAAAAGCTGATCGCTGCTATCAAAAAGATGCTCAAAGAAAAAGCATTTCTGATACATATCGACTTCAACAAAATGCTTTCCGGATTCAAGGGCTATGTCAAAGATATCAATAAAACGGTCACAGATGACGGTGAAAGCGTGAATATTGCAGCAAACGGCATGACGTTCAAAGGTGATATCCAACAGGGGAAAGTACACACATTCTCACAAAAAATAGCATTGATCTCTCTTGATGCCGGCAAAGCATTAGAGGTGAACGCTTCCAATATTGTCGGCGGATACAGTATGACAGGGAAAACACCGTACGATATCACGTCGCATTATCAGATCCGGTCTGTTTGGGTTCAGGCTGAACCTTCTTTTTCTCTGAATGCCGAAAATATAGAGAATGAGACAAAGAACAGTGTCCATAACGGTCTGCTGAAAAGTACCATACGCACAAAAGCAGAGAAAATTGCGATCGCTCAGGCTCAGCAGAAAGATACTATCGAAAGGGTACGGCTTGACTTCAACGTGGATCACCTTGATATTGCCGTACTTGAAGCACTGCAAAAAACAGATCCGGAAGATGAAGCGCATATCCAGGCATTGACGCAGCAGCTGCTTTCAAAAGGTATCACCCTGACACTTTCCGATTTCTCTGCCGGCAGGATCATACAGGACGGTACGGCCATGGATGGTTTCGATATGAATGGTTCCCTGTCGGTCGACAGCACTTTCAATGCCGCGGCAGCATCACAAAATCCGCTGCTTGCTCTGGATGCCCTGCATGTACAGACACATGTCAGCATATCGAATGAACTTTACGCCCTCATGGTCCAGGACCCCAGAGCGATGATCATGATGATGATGCTTCCCCCGGCTTCCCAAAAAGGGAAAAAGATCTATGATATCCACTTCAGCAAAGGAAAACTGAGCGTCAACGGTAAACCTATACTTTAAATCCAAACTATGCATGAGAGGCTACTCAGCTTCTGCATACTTTGGGTTAAAACAGTGTCGGTTCGTCCAATGCCTTGATCCTGAAACTCCTGCGGTGTACGGGTGATCTGCCGTACTTCGCCAAAGCTTCTATGTGGGCTTTGGTCCCATATCCTTTATGTTTTTCAAAGCCATATTCCGGATACTCTTCCGCAAACGCTATGATCTCCCTGTCTCGCGTCACTTTTGCCAAAATACTCGCAGCCGACACTTCTGCCACCTTGTCATCCGCTTTGACCATGGTCGTGATATTCTTCGTCCCGAATGTGCTGTTGCCGTCAAACAGATAGTCTGCATTCGGCAGATGTTCCTGTATGCTTTGTAAACCTTTCTGTAAACATTGAGAGATACCAAGGTCATCTACTTCCCCGGCAGAAAAACGGACAATATGATGGTCGGAATTTTCAACGATCAAGCAGAATAAAGCTTCCCTCTTCTTTTCAGTCAGTTTCTTGGAATCCATCAGGCCATCCACTT
>JALSTF010000215.1 GCA_026983895.1 Sulfurovum sp. | reverse complement strand
CGAGCGCTGATAGAGTATTTTGATCAGACGGGCATTGAACGAAGTATAGATACCTTTTCCTACCCCATTCATATCGGCATAGGTGAGTATATAGATCATATCAAGAAGTTTCTTCGTCTTGAAATGAGAGGCGAATGCGATGATCACCTTTTCGTTGTAAAGGTCTTCTCTTTGTGCCACATTGCTCATAAGCGTATGGTACTGGATGAGCCTTTCACCCATCTTGACAAGTTCCAGATCGATATGCAGTCTGTCAGCAAAGACCCTGAAGAGGGATGCCCCTACCTGATGATGGTCGCGTTTGCGTCCTTTGCCTGCATCATGCAGAAAAACAACCAGCTTGAGCATGGCTTTCTCATCGGTATTGAGGTTTTTATAGAGCGCTTCGATAAATGGGTCATCGATCTGTTCGAGTGAATAGACGCATCGCAGGGAGTGTATATCCACCGCATACTGGTGATAGCCGTCAAACTGTGGCAGATCCACTATTTTTTTGACAGGAGGGATCACATATTTCAGAAGCCTTGCGTAGGAAAGGGTACTGAGGATAGAGTAGGCATGAGGCTGATAGAAAATGTTTCGGATAGTCCTGTAGAGCTGCGCATTTGGACGTTCGGGTCTTTCTGCGGACAAAAGAGCTTCATAGAAGGTCGGATGAGCATAGAAAGGGGTATCGGCAAAAGTACACAGCTGTTCCAGGAGGCCGTTGAGGTCTGATCGCTGAGGATAGATACACTTTTTATGACTTTCCAGTACGACATGGCCCCTTGTCAGTTTTTCCAGCCATATCATACTGTAGAGCCGAATGATCTTGAGGCTCTCCGTCACTTTTTTGGCGAATTTCATATGCCCGGATTGACTCTCTTCATATCTCAGGAGCCTGGCGATGGAGGGAATGAGGTCGAGGCGCAGTTTGTCCTCTTTCTTATGCGTGGCCAGATGCAATGCAGAACGTACCCTGAAAAGAAACTCCAGGGCGATCCGGAAAGGGCGGTACTCCTTCTCCTTCACGATCGTTTCGGGTAGATCTCTGATACTGTTGATGTTATAGAAGATCTTGCCGATCCAGAAAACGAGATTGGCATCACGGAAACCGCCGACACCCTCTTTGAGGTTAGGCTCCATTGTAAGCGGGAATTTTTGGTGTTTCTTGGCCTGTTCTTCCAATTTCAATCGTATGAATTCATCGGGATCGTCATGGCGTATCCTGGATATGGCATTCTCTGTCTCTGTCCAGACAAAATGCGATCCTTCGATAAAACGTGACTCGATCAATGCAGTCTTGATGGTGATATCTGTTTTTGAAACTTCGTAAAGTTCTTCGACCGTATGGACACGGTGACCGAGTTTCAGACCGCTATCCCAGAGGATATAGAGGATCTTTTCGATCATTTCCTTGGTATTGTAGCCTGGGACTTCTTTGTATACGATCATAAGATCGATATCGGAATGGACACAAAGCTGTTCCCGCCCGTAGGAACCAAGTGCGACAAGTGCGAGTGGAATAGAATTCTTCATAGGGGCATAGTTTCCGAACATGTCCCGCTGTGCAACTTGATAGACCAGTTTGAGTACCGTATCGATTTTTTTGGTGTGCTTAACGAGAAAATCCTTGCCTCCTGAAGTTGTGAAGCTCTCTTCAAGTGTATCAAAATAGCGTTTGATCTCCTGTTTGAGGACTTTGGCTATTTCGAAATGGGGGGCATTGGTGTAAAGTAACTCTTCGATCTGTGCTTTGACTTTCTCCACTTAGTAACTCCTAATCTATTACTGTTATAATACCCAAAAATAATTATGGATGAATACATATGGATTTAATAGAGAAGGTACGCAGCAAAGAGAGATTGAATCAGGAAGAGGGGGAGGCACTTTATGATCTCGACCTTTATACCCTGGGTGAACTCGCTGATGGGATACGTCAGGAAAAATACGGGAACAAAAGCTACTTCAATATCAACCGCCATATCAACCCCACCAATGTCTGTGCCGATATCTGCAAATTCTGTGCCTATTCTGCCAGCCGCAAGAACCCCAACCAGTACACCATGAGCCATGAAGAGATCCTCGATATCGTTAAAAACTCCGTTGCCAATGGTGCCAAAGAGATGCATATCGTCTCTGCACACAACCCCAAGGACGGGGTAGAGTGGTACATGGGAGCATTCCGAAAGATCAAAGCATCGTTTCCCCGTGTGCATATCAAGGCCATGACCGCTGCGGAGATCGATTTTCTCAAAAGAGAGTATGGACTCTCTTATGATGAGGTACTCGATCTGATGATCGAGAATGGAGTGGATTCCATGCCCGGCGGCGGTGCGGAGATCTTCGATGAAAAAGTAAGGGAATACCTCTGCAAAGGGAAAGTAACTTCTGAACAATGGTTGGAGATCCATGAAAAATGGCATCAAAGAGGCAGGCAGAGCAATGCGACCATGCTTTTCGGACATGTAGAGACCAGGGCACACCGCATCGACCATATGATCCGCTTACGCGATCTTCAGGACAGAAGCGGCGGTTTCAATGCTTTCATCCCTCTGGTCTATCAGCGGGACAATAATTTTTTAAAGGTTGAAGAATTCCCTACAGGACAAGAGATATTGAAAACCTATGCCATTGCACGTATCTTGTTGGGTAATATCCCTCATATCAAAGCCTACTGGGCTACATCGACGATCAACCTTGCACTCATCGCCCAGGAGTTCGGCGCGGACGATCTGGACGGCACTATCGAGAAAGAGTCCATCCAGTCCGCTGCGGGAGCAGCAAGTGCACACGGTATGCACCTGGATGATTTTGTTTCAATGATCAAGAATTCCGGATTTCAGCCGGTTGAGAGGGACAGTCTCTATCATGAACTTAAAGTCTATTGATATAGTAAAAATGATAGAATAACTTTACGTTGAGAGAATGAGGAAAGAACTATGGTATTAATGATAGACAACTACGACAGTTTTACCTACAACGTCGTACAGTATTGCAGAGAACTTGGTGCGGACTTGAAAGTGATCCGAAACGATGAAATGTCGATCGAAGAGATCAAGGCACTTAACCCTGAGAAGATCATTCTCTCTCCAGGACCGTCTACGCCGGACGATGCGGGTGTCACATTGGATGTCATCAGAGAGTTTGCCGATACGACACCGATCTTCGGTATCTGTCTGGGACATCAGAGTATCGCCCAGGCATTCGGCGGCGAGGTGGTCAGGGCCAAGCATATGATGCACGGGAAAACTTCACAGGTGGCTGTGGATGCACAAACCCCTATTTTCAAAGACCTTCCCGAAGAATTCAGGGCGACACGATACCATTCGCTTACAGTAAAGAAAGAGACACTGCCGGAGAATATCATTGCTACTTCGCACAGTAAAGACGATGATGAGATCATGTCCTTGCAGATCAAGAACAAGCCGATATACGGGGTACAGTTCCACCCGGAATCGATCATGAGCGAATATGGTCATGAAATGCTGGACAACTTTTTGAAACTCTAAATCCGTATTTTATGAAAAAACAGACTTTCCTCATAGCCCTCCCGCTTTATGTGTTTGCTGTTCTCTATCTGTCTGTTACCACACCGATCAATCCGCATGAAGCAAAAATGCTTTATGTCTCCCATACCGCTGCCGCATACTTGATACAGTGGAGCAGCGCACATGTTCCAGGGTTTATCGGACTGCGTGTTTTTTTCATCTTTTTTGGTTTTTTAAGTATTTGGTTCTTTTATGAATTGAGCCGCAGGCATTTTGAAAAACGGGAAGATGCCTATCTTGCAACATTTATTTTTATGTTGCTGCCGGGGATCATTACGGGAAGTACGATAGCAAATATCGGGATCCTTGTCCTGCCATGGGTGTTACTTTTCGTACTACTCTATGAGAATGGCAGGAAAATATGGCTTCCCTTCATTATGCTGGCCCTTTTCTTTATCCATGAAGCTTCCATTATTTTTTTTATTGCACTCTTCTTTTACGGTTTGATTCACAAAGATAAAAAATTGGCCATTGCAGCTTTTGCATTTTTGCTAGCCTTCATCTATCTGGCGAAAGGTATTGCGATAGGAGGACGTCCCTCCGGACATTTTGTTGAAATATTCGGCCTTTATGCGACATTGTTTTCTCCTCTGGTCTTCCTTTATTTCTTCTATACGATGTACCGTATTCTTTTGAGGGGAAAGAAAAACCTTACCTGGTATATTTCATTTACGGCGTTTGCATTCTCTCTGCTGCTTTCGATCCGGCAGCGTATTTATTTGACCGATTTCGCACCCTATGTTTTGCCGGCAGTGATTTTAATGCTCGATCAATATAACCACTCTTTGCGTGTACGGCTGCCTGAATTCCGGATATGGTACAGACGCGGTTTTTATATTGTGATGCTTTTTCTGTTTGTCTCAGCATTGATCATTGTTTTCCATAAAACTCTGTATGCATTCAGTGTCCACCCTGAAAAACATTTTGCCAGACGTATTTATGTACCATACACTCTTGCAAAAAAGTTGAAAGCGCAGGGTGTGAACTGTTTCGATACAAAGAATGAACGGGAAAAATACCAGTTAAGATATTATGGAATCCGCTCTTGCAAAAAATGAGTGGCAAACTGTTTCTAAAATACACAATATTTTTTTTCTACTTATAGTTTGAATTACCTAAACAAAAGTTAAAACAATCTCGTGTTAAACTATTAAGAACTAAATTAAAGGAGAACTCGATGGCTCAAAAAGCGATTAGAGAGTACGATGGTAAAGCAATTTTTGCGAAACATTGGAATGAATATTTTGATGGTTTTCATTATGGATTCAAATCAGTATTGGTTACCAGTGGCGATGAACTGAGAGAGAAAGCGAAGGAACATGGTTTTGAATGGCTGACACAGGAACCCCTGGTCGCAAAACCGGATATGCTCTTTGGTAAAAGAGGCAAGAATGACCTTGTATTGTTCAGAGTGGAGAAGCCGGGTGATGTGACACTTGAAGATGCTGCAAAGTGGATCGATGAGAAACAGTCGCATGATGTTACACTTCTTTCAGGCGAAAAAGGCCATCTTACACATTTTATCGTAGAGCCGTTCACTCCGCATACACAGGAACAGGAATATTACATCTCTGCAACGACTGTCGGTGAAGATGATGTACTGTACATGTCTGCAGAAGGCGGTATGGAAGTGGAAGAAGGATGGGATGAAAAGGTCAATGAAGTACATATTCCTATCAATATGCCTGATGCAGATATGGAAAAAATGGTCAAATCACATATTCCAGCAGATATTCCCGATGAAAATAAAGCAGCATTCGCATCGTTCGCCATCCAGTTCTTCAAATTCTACAGAGACATGAATTTTGCCTATCTCGAGATCAACCCGATCGTTATGCTCGACGGTGGTGAAATGGCGATCCTTGACCTTGTTGCCAGGCTGGATGATACGGCAGGCTTCATGATGAAAGATGCATGGGGCGACATCGAGTTCCCTACACCTTTTGGTATGGAAGATATGTCTGAGGAAGAAAAAGCGATTGCAGAAGCAGACAGCAAGTCCGGTGCATCACTCAAGCTTACTATCCTTAACCCAATGGGCCGTATCTGGACGATGGTTGCCGGAGGCGGTGCCTCTGTTGTTTATGCAGATACGATTGCAGATTTTGCCGGTGTTGAAGATTTGGCGAACTACGGTGAGTACTCAGGCGGACCTACAACAGGCGAAACGAAGTTCTATGCAGAGACCATCTTCGACCTGATGACACGATACGATGACCCAAGAGGAAAGGTTCTCATTATCGGCGGTGCGATCGCGAATTTTACCGATGTTGCAAAAACATTTACAGGTATTATCCAGGCATTCGAAGACTATGCAGAAAAACTCAAATCGCATAAAACCAAGATCTATGTAAGACGTGGCGGACCGAACTATGAGAAAGGTTTGAAAGACATCAAGGCAGCCGCTGACAGATTGGGACTCGATATTGAAGTCTATGGGCCGGAAACACACGTGACTGACATCGTTAGAATGGCATTAGAGAAGTAAGGGGAAAAGAGAATGGAAAATAGATTATTTACAAAAGATACACAGGCGATCTTCTGGAACAACAACAAAACAGCGATCCAAAGAATGTTGGATTATGACTATACCATCGGCAGAGATAAACCTTCGGTTGCAGGTATCGTTGCACCGACCAGCGGGAATAAATTCGAAAAGTTCTTTTACGGACCGGATGAGATCATGGTCCCTCTTTATAAAAGCACAGGCGATGCAGTCAGTGAACAGCCGCAGGCAGATGTACTGCTGAACTTTGCATCGTTCAGAACGGCATATGATGTCACTATGGAAGCACTCGAACTTGGCGACCAGTTCAAAACGATCATGATCACGGCAGAAGGTATTCCAGAAAGACTCGCTAGAAAGATGAATCAGGCGGCAAGAGATGCCGGTGTAACCGTCATTGGGCCTGCAACTGTCGGTGCGATCGCTCCGGGTGCCTTCAAGATCGCCAATATCGGCGGTACGATCGAAAATATCGTCAATTCCAAGCTTCACAGGGCAGGTTCCTGTGGTCTTGTGACACGTTCAGGAGGGCTTTTTAATGAGCTTTCCAACATTATCGCCATCAATGCTGACGGTATTGCCGAAGGTGTGGCGATCGGCGGTGACAGATTCGTCGGTTCCGTATTTATTGACAATCTTCTCAGAATGGAAAAGAACCCGGATGTCAAATATATGATCCTCTTGGGTGAAGTGGGTGGTACGGAAGAGTACAAAGTGATCGAAGCGGTGAAAGATGGCCGTATTAAAAAGCCGATTATTGCATGGTGTATCGGTACGATCGCGAAGCACTTCTCTTCAGGCGTGCAGTTCGGTCATGCCGGTGCATCTGCAAATGCCGATGCAGAGACAGCCGCAGCAAAGAACAAGGCAATGGCGGAAGCGGGTATTCACGTACCGGCATCCTTTAATGACCTTCCTGCAACGATCGCAGAAGTCTATAATGATCTCAAAGCACAAGGTATTATCGGTGAGATTGAAGAGCCGGAACTTAAGATCGTACCTAAAGTCAGAAGACCCAAGCAATTTATCTGTACGATCTCTGATGACAGAGGTGAAGAGGCGACCTATGCCGGTTTCCCTATCTCTTCAGTGGCAACACCGGATACAGGAAAAGGTATCGGTGATGTTATTTCCCTTCTCTGGTTTAAGAAACAGTATCCGAAATGGGCGACAGAGTTTATCGAAACCGTTATTAAAACTGTTGCTGATCACGGTCCGGCTGTATCGGGTGCGCACAATGCAAAAGTAACAGCAAGAGCAGGTAAATCCGTAGTTGAAGCGCTGGTAACAGGTCTTTTAACCATTGGACCGAGATTCGGTGGTGCCATCGACGGTGCGGCGAAATATTTCAAATATGCCGATGACAACGATCTGACACCGGCAGAGTTCCTGAGCTATATGAAAAGCGAGGGTGTGCCTATCCCTGGTATCGGACACCGTATCAAGTCACTGAAGAACCCTGACCTCAGAGTGACAGGACTTATGAATTTCGCTGCTGAGCATTTCCCTGCAACACCGCTTCTTGATTATGCAAGAACAGTAGAAGCATTGACTACCTCCAAGAAAGAGAACCTGATCCTTAATGTGGACGGTACCATCGGTATTCTGATGGTTGATATGTGGAGAGCCTTGGGTTACTCTGAGGAAGAGATCAATGAATTCATCGAATCTGGTACATTGAATGCCTTCTTCATCGTAGGAAGGTCCATTGGATTCATCGGGCATGTACTTGATGAGAAAAGATTGGCTATGCCAATGTACAGACATCCAATGGACGACATTCTTTATGACGTTCCTAAAGCAGAACCGATCGCATAGACTTTTATACTCTTCAGCCAGACAGTTTTGTCTGGCAATCATCTTTACTGGCTTGCAAGACTTTCTAGATCTTCGCATATCTTTTACCTTCACAATACCATTAAACTAAGCCATATTTCTCACTTTCACTCTTTAATAGGAAGGCTTGAGCTCCGATATTTGCGAGCAACGTTTTCCGGCTCTGTAATAATGCTTCTTACAGATATCCTGAATATCCTTAAGTTGTGAGGAGACAGAGATATTTATGATGCCCTTGGCCTAATGACAATGAGCCCTAGATCCTACTATATTAGAAATATCACTTGTTTTGAGAGGATATTAAAATAAATTTTTTAAAAAAGATAAAAGTGCCTATATAATGTAAGTAAAAAACAAAAAAGCAAAAAAAACCGAATTTTTCAGTATTTTTCCCGAAAAACCCTTGACAAAGAAGAAGTTCGGTGCTATAATACGCGTCCACAAACACAGAGACCTTGGCTAAGTG
>JALSTF010000214.1 GCA_026983895.1 Sulfurovum sp. | reverse complement strand
TCTTCATTCTCTCTTTTTGTGACGTTCAGGCGTGCTTTGTTGTCAAGCAGTTTCTTTTTTGCGACAGGGGCAGGAGCTTTGGGAACTTCTTTCTTGACCACAGGTTTGGGTATGGGCTGCGGTATGGCAGGCTGTGGTTTGGTGCGGGGCGGTACGGGTCTTGCCTGAGGCTGCAACTGTGCTTTGGAAACAGGCGGAGTGGCAGATTTTGGAGCCGGCCGTGTCGGGGGCGGCATCTGTATATGCTTGAGATTCAGAGAGATCTTTTTTGATTTTGGAGGCGGAGGGGCGAATTTGATCTCTTTAAAACCAAGAAAAAAGAGCAGAAATATTAACAGGTGAAACAGCAGAGAAAGCAGCAGGCCTTCTACGGTGCGTATGGTTCTTCTTCTGATCTTCATGCTTTGCCGCTGCCCTTCATACATAGGGAATCGGAGGCAAAGCCTTCCTGTTCCAAAGATGTATCTTCATTACAATGATATATTTTCTGCTTTCCATACGGATTTTACTATAAGTCCCTAAGTGCCTATGGTGTATAATCCCCGCAATTATACATAATGAGGATTAATACTATGGCATATGACAAAAGTATAGCGGCATTCGAAGCAGCATATCAGGTGATACCCGGAGGTGTGGATTCTCCGGTGAGGGCCTTTTCCGGAGTAGAGGGAACACCACCGTTCATTGAAAGAGGAGAGGGAGCGTATCTTTACGATATTGACGGGAACAGATATATCGACTATGTGCAGAGTTGGGGGCCTCTGATCTTCGGCCATTGCGATGCGGATATCGAGGCATCGGTCATCGATGCGGTCAGGCACGGGCTCAGTTTTGGTGCGCCAACCACGGTCGAGACGGCGTTGGCGAACGAGATCGTAAGCCTTTTTGAAAGTATTGACAAGGTGCGTTTCGTCAGTTCGGGAACTGAGGCGGTCATGTCAGCCATTCGTCTCGCACGCGGTTTCACGGGCCATGATAACATTCTGAAGTTCACAGGCTGCTACCACGGCCACTCGGATTCGCTGCTGGTACAGGCCGGTTCAGGCCTTGCAACATTCGGTACCCCTTCAAGCCCAGGAGTGCCTGCGGACCTGACGAAGCATACACTGCTTGCGACCTACAACGATCTTGAAAGTGTGGAAAAGTGTTTTGCCGATGCGACAGACGGTATTGCCTGTATCATTATTGAACCCATAGCGGGAAATATGGGACTTGTCCCGGCAGAAGAGGAATTCCTCAAAGCATTGAGAACCCTCTGTGATGCACACGGAACGCTGTTGATCTTCGATGAAGTGATGAGCGGTTTCAGAGCATCCCTCAAAGGGGCACAGGGGATCACTGCGGTCAAACCCGATATGGTGACCCTGGGCAAGGTGATCGGGGCAGGAATGCCGGTAGGAGCATTCGGTGCCAGAGCAGAGATCATGGCGCAGCTCTCTCCCGAAGGTCCTGTTTATCAGGCGGGGACGCTTTCGGGCAACCCGGTCGCAATGGCAGCGGGACTGAGCAGCCTGAGAAAGCTCAAGGCCAATCCTGCGGTCTATGTGGAACTGGGCAAGAAAGCCAAAAAACTGGTGGATGGACTTAAGAAGGCGGTAGAGTCCGTTGGTGTACCGATGGTGACCGAGGTCAGGGGTTCGATGTTCGGTTTCTTCTTCTCGGACAAGCCGGTGAAGAATTTTGCCGATGCGATGGAGAACGATCAGAAGCTTTTTGCCAAATTCCATAAAGGAATGCTTGACAGAGGTATCTACCTTGCCTGCTCCTCTTTCGAGACAGGGTTCATCTCCACGGCCATTACCGATGAGATGATCGATGAGACCATCAAGGCGGCCTATGAGACACTCAAAGAGATCAAAGGCTGAATGTTTGAGTGCAAAATGCCATTGTAAAAGCGGGTTGGAATTCTCAAAGTGCTGTGAACCCTATCTGCGGGTATTGGAAGTCCCGCCTACGGCACTGGCGCTGATGCGTTCGCGCTACAGTGCCTACTGTTTGGGTGATGTGAATTACCTTCAGGCAACGACACACGATCACACATGGAGTGACGAGGAGCTGAAGTTCATTCAGGACTGGGCGGACAACAGCCACTGGCAGCATCTGGAGATCATCGATGCCACGGATGATGTCGTGGAGTTCAAAGCGTATTACATTTACGACGGAGTGCAGCATCTGCACCATGAAAGATCGCTTTTCAAAAAGGTCAATGAGATGTGGAAATATGTCGAGGGAGAGATCTTCGAGGACAAAGTGGACTTTAAACGCAACGAAGTCTGCATCTGCGGCAGCGGGAAAAAATACAAGCGCTGCTGCGGAACAGAATTGAAATAAAAAGGAACTACTGTCTGTCCGGCCTCATGTCATCAGGCAGTTTTGAGAGGTCGGCTTCATCGAACATCTCTACTTTCGGAATGAGGATCGCGATGATCGTGACAACGATACCGAAAATGAGTACCACGAGATGTTCATGTCCGGGAAAGAAGTGCGGCAGTGTCAATTTGCCGGCACTTGCTCCCATCAATCCTTTAAAAAAATCATTATAGTAAAGTGTGAAGACCAGGCCTCCAAACAATCCGCCAATGGCACCGATCAGTACATCGATACGTCCTTCCGCAATGGAGACCGGCCCTGTTCCCGGGCATTTTCCGAAGATCGCCATAGAGATCCCGAACAGTGTACCGCCTATGATAAGCCCCTGCCAGATAACCGGCTTGATATGATAATGGGCCCAGCCCGCTTCAACCATGAAGTAAAGTCCTATACTGGCCAGACCGACGGTAAGAAAGAGCATTTTCGGTACGATGGTGTCTTTCAGCATCGCAAAACCTGCGATCTTCTCGAACTTGTCCACACGGGTATACTGTATGATACCGCCGAACATAATACCGATCAGAAAGACCAGCACCAAAGAACCGTGTCCCTGATGGATCACGTTCTCGAACATCTGTGCCACGCGTGAAGGGAGGTCGTCTCCCGCTGTTTTTACAATGATATCCATTATTTATCCTTTGTGTTGTAAAAGAATTTACCGGTAACGACCAGTGCGATCATGACTACCGTACCGAAGATCATGGAGGAGATCGCCATTTGTGTCATTCCCGACATGAAGTGTCCGCTGGTACAGCCTCCGGCCATACGTGCACCGATGATCATGACAAATCCCGCAACGAAGCTCCAGAGAAGTCTGGAAAGTACGGAATTGTTCTTGTATTTCTTCCATCCTGTCGGTATCACGGAGAATCTGAAACTCTTTGTGATGAACACAGAAGTGACAAAGCCGCCGAGAAGGGCACCCAGCAGCATAACACCTTCCCATGAACCGGGAGCTTTTATATCTTTCAGATAGGTGTATTTATCAGGGTCAAGACCGAAGATCATTCCCGCAGCGTAAGGGACATAGGTCGAAGCGCCCAGCGGTCTGTCCGCACCAAAGATCGAAAAGGTCATCAAAAGAAGTGCAGCCATCAGAATGCCGCCCATCCACCAAGGTAATCTACTCATAAGTAATCCTTTATTTTTTTGTTATTATAACACAAAAGCATGATAAATATAATATTTAATTATTTTATGATGTTGTACATTTTTTTTGAAAACAATATTTGAGATCTTCCATAAATCCTTCTCTATGTACCCTTTTGCTATAATCGCTGTTTCATACCAAAGGATAGATACATGCAAAACAAAGAAGAGGAACCCAAATTCAAGAAGATCGTAGATGCGGCGGACGGTCTGAGTCTTGGGATCTCTATGGTGGTCGCCGTACTTATCGGGGTAGGGATCGGCCTGGGGCTGCAAAAACTCAGCGGTGCGATGTGGACACTGTGGATCGGTGTGTTCATCGGTATTGCCGCTGCGATACTGAACGTTTATAAAGCCTATGAGAAACAGAAAAGGTCATTGGACGAACTGGCCCATGACCCGCGCTACAGAAATTACAGAAAGCCTGTTGTTGAAGATGAGGATGAGGATGACACCTATTAAGCAAAAGATCATCGTGACCCTTGTCTCGGCAGATCTGTTATTGGGACTTGCCTCTATACTCTTCTTCGATACGAAAACGCTTTGGAATACACAGATAGGTTTTTTCTCCTCTGCTTTGGTAATGATCGCGTCGATGATCTCTTACCGCCGCATGGTGACTGCAAGGGTGGAGAACAATATCATCACTTTGGACGACTCCAAAGATGTCATTGACAAACTCGAAGACCCTCATGATCTTTACAGTGAAGAGAACGTTGAGACAGAAGCGGGAGAAAAAGCGTTCAGCGATGTGGTTAAAGAGGAGAAAAAAAAGCTCAAAGAGAACAGGCGGACACTTTTTCAAGTGCTCAAAGATACCAAAGCGGCACTCTCCCTCTACCGCCTGGGTGCCTACGGAGTGCTCATTCTCGGATTTCTCTACCTGAACCGGCACGGACTGCTGCATATTCCAAGCTATATAGTGGGCCTGAGCTTTCCTATCGTCATCATGGTAGTACTTTTATTGCAGGACAAAGAGAACCATAGCCAAGATGCGGTAAAATAAATTATATTGCTTTTTCAAGGGACTTTTTTATGATGAAAACCGTATGGATCGCTCTGGCATTCCTGACACTCAGTGTGCAGGCCAATGCATTTAAATGTACCACCAAACCCATTCAACCGCCGCTGCGCATCGTCAACAAACCGATCGATTTTGGCAAAGCACGCGTAGAGATGACCAAAGCCTACATCAGACAGCATTACGGCAAGAATGTGAAAGACATTACGATCACCCCGCGTATCATTGTACTGCACTGGACGGCCGAAATGAGCCTTAAAAAATCCTTCAACAGACTCAAGCCGGAAAAGCTGCTCAGTGACAGAAAAGACATTGCCAAAGCCTCAGCACTCAATGTTTCGGCGCATTATCTTGTTGCCAGAGACGGTACGATCTACCGCCTGATGCCTGACAACTGGATGGCGCGCCATGTCATCGGGCTCAATTATAGCGCTATCGGTATAGAAAATGTCGGCGGCAAAGGGAACAAGGCGGAAGATCTCACGCCTGCACAGCTTCGCTCGAATATTGCTCTGGTACGCTATCTCAAAGCCAAATATCCGACCATACAGTATCTTATCGGTCATCTTGAGTATCGCCAGATGGAGCGTACGCCGCTTTGGCTGGAAAAAGACAAAGGCTACCGGACTGTGAAGAATGATCCGGGCAGAATATTTATGAAAAATGTGCGAAAAGCGGTCAAAGACCTGCATCTCAAGACCCCTCCCCGAGGCAGATAATGCATTCAGCATTCTCTACGCTGGACTGGATGATCTTCTCCGCCTATTTTCTGGTGCTGATCATTACTTCTGTCCTGCTGAGCCAGGGTAAGATACGCAATACACGTGACTACTTCGTGGGAAGCAATACTGTACCCATGTGGGCAGTGGCAGTCTCCGTGCTGGCTACGTCACAGTCGGCTGCGACCTTTCTCGGAGGGCCGGAATACTCTTACGGCAAGGACTTGACCTTCATCGGTTTCTACTTTTCTGCTTTTCTGGCTGTACTTTTTGTAGCCAAAGTGCTCATCCCCCGTTTTTATGCCATTCATGCGGTTACGGTCTATGAACTTCTGGAGAAACGTTACGGTACGTCTGCAAAGAAGCAGGCAGGGGTGATGTTTTTGGTGGGGCGTCTGTTCGCTTCGGGCGCACGGCTCTACATCGGTGCCCTGGCCATTTCGATGATACTGTTCCTGGATATCACGGCAGGACATGTGGCGATCTCTATCGGCATCCTGATGCTCGGTGCACTGGCTTATGTCTATTTTGGCGGGGTGAAATCGGTCATCTTCTCCGATGTGATCCAGGCGATCACCTATATCGGTGCAGGTATCGCCGTACTTATCTTTCTTTTGATGAGCATCCATGCCGACATGGGTACGATGATCACTACCCTGGAAGCCGACCATAAACTCAGGCTGCTTGACTGGTCTCTTGGCGGAGGCTTTTCCGTCTGGGCGCTGCTTGGGGGCTGGCTGCTGCTCAATATCGCAGCGTATGGGCTTGACCAGGACATGACACAGCGGGCCTTGAGCTGTAAAGACAGCAAAGAGGCACAGGATTCGTTGATGTTCTCCATCTATATGACCATTCCCGTAGCGCTTCTGTTTCTTTGCATAGGACTGTTGCTCTACCTGTTTTACCAGCATCCAGAACTTTCCGGACTGAATACCGATGTGGTACAGAAATTTGACGGAGAGAAGATCACGATCTTCATGTACTACATTCTTCATGAAATGCCGGAAGGAATGCGCGGTCTTGTGACCGTCGGTGCGGTCGCTGCGGCACTTTCAAGTTCCAATTCCGTGCTGGGGGCCATGTCCTCGGTGGCTATCGAAGACCTCTATAAGCCCTGGAAAATGAAGCGTGGTATGCAGGATGAATTGTATTTTGTCAAAGCGGGAAGGGTAGCGGTCCTTCTTTTTGCTGTGGCGCTCTCTCTTATGGCAATGCTGAGCTACTACTGGCAGCGCTATACCGAACTGCCGTTATTGAGCTTCGCACTGGGTGTGATGGCTTTTGCCTATACCGGTCTGCTCGGTGTCTATGGTGCTGCTATTTTCACCCAAAGAGGCAGTGCCTTGACCGTCCCGCTGGCACTGCTGGGCGGATTTGTGACAGTACTGCTGCTGCAACCCTATGTACTGGGTGCCGTATTTGGTTTCAAACTGGGCTTTGCCTGGCAGATACTTATAGGAACCCTGGTGGCATTTGCAGTGATGATGGCAGGCAAGCAGAAAAAAGGTATTTAAGGGCACCTCTAATAATAGGTAAAACCCACCCTGCGGGCATTTCCAGCTTTCGCCTATGCGTCGTTACTCTTTTTCGCTTTAGCTACGGCTAGGGCTGTAAAGAGTGCCTAGCCTAGGCAAAAGCTGGAAATGTTGTGAGTATCACCTATTTTTAGAGGTGCCCTTAAGTCTTATCTGCAAAATCCATAATGCCTGTAGGCTGCAGGTCTGTAAAAGTACCGATCAAATAATCCTCTTCCCCTTATGCGGTCGCGATAGGTGTAAAAACGGTCATATCTGTAAAATACACCTTCAAAATAGTACCCGTACCGATTGAAATAACCATAGTAAAAACCATCCCTGTCATAGAATGCAGCTCTGTCATACCGATAGGCAAGCAGCCATCCCCGTTTGAAATGCTGATGTGCACGACCGTATTCTGCCGGATACGCTCCGGGGGTATTGTCATAGCGTTCTTCATGCTGAGGGTATCTGTAATCATCAGTTCTGTGTTGATCGTACCGATATGGTTTGATATGCATTACTCTGTGATATCCGGCTTCAAAATGTTTTCGGTGTCGTTTATACTCCCGTTTTGTATTGAAGTTTCGATGTCGTGCTTGATGCACAGTAAGTCTTCTGTCAAGTTGTTGTATTTTGGCTTCATTCATCACCTGCGGATGTTCCCGTGCTGAAAGCGGCAGGGTGATCGTTAAAAGAAAACCGATGAGCGTAAATATTTTCACTGTTGCGTTTGTCATGTCTGACTCCTTGTATTAAAATAGTTGCAATGTCATGCTGCCCATGTGTAGGGCACCTCTAATAGTAGAATATGTTTGTGTAGCATTTGTGATGCGATAGTGGAGTTATTGTGAAACAGCAAGCTGCCTGAATGATATTGAAATCCAAGGCGATTCTAATAGATAATCCGGGATAATGTCTTTATGCGTAAAGAAAAATATATTGGCCTGATGTCCGGTACTTCACTGGACGGAATCGATGTTGTACTTTGTGAGATATCCAAAAAAGGCTGTGCACTTATGGCAAGTGATGAACACCCTTTTCCTCCGATGCTTAAAGATGAAATACTGGCACTTGTCTCAAGTCCTGTGCCTATCCGTAATGCAGGGGTTTTGGATCATAAACTGGGAACACTCTTTGCCGAAGCGGTCAGACACTTTATGGAAAAGGAAGAAATCGATCCAGCGTCTATACGGGCCATTGGTTCTCATGGGCAAACCGTATGGCATGCACCGGAGGGAGCATATCCTTTTTCCATGCAGCTGGGAGATCCCAATATCATTGCAGTGGAAACAGGTATCAGTGTTGTCGCTGATTTTCGCCGCAAAGATATGGCTTTGGGCGGCAGCGGCGCACCATTCGCACCGGCATTCCACAAGTTCCTTCTTGGCACGGATGACGGGTCGGTCTGTGTTGTGAATATCGGCGGGATCGCCAATATAACGGTCCTTGGCAAACCTCTGGTCGGATATGACAGCGGCCCGGGGAATATGCTGATGGACGCATGGGCATTGAAGCATCGAGGCGTGCCCTATGACAAAGACGGGGCATGGGCGAGAGAAGGCCATGTGATCTATCCGCTGCTCGATGTCA
>JALSTF010000213.1 GCA_026983895.1 Sulfurovum sp. | reverse complement strand
GGAACAGCCGATCCGCATTTACTCCGATCCCAGGCGGTATCCAGTGGGGAAGCGGTGCCATGGGATGTGCTACCTGGAAAGGTGTACGGTTGCGGGATGTCCTGGACAAAGCAGGTTTAGAGAAAAATGCCGCATGGCTCGGTTTTAACGGAAGCGAGAAGGCAGCCTATTACAAGACTCCGGATTTTGTACGGGAACTGCATCTCGATGAGTTGGATGAGCATGTGATCATCGCCTATGAAATGAATGGTGAAGATCTTCCCTATCTCAATGGCTATCCTCTGAGACTGATCATCCCCGGATACTACTCTGACAGCTGGGTAAAAATGCTCAGCCATATTACCGTTGGTGACAAATACAAACATCTCTTCTTTATGGAGAAGGCATATCGTGTTCCCGATAACGATTGTGAGTGTGAGACACCGGATCATTTGGCTAAAAAAACCAAACCGATCACAAGGATGAATGTCAAGTCCCTTATCGGATACCCTAACGACCGTATGAAAATAAACAATAAATCAGAAGTGGTCGTGCGCGGTGTTGCCTGGGACGGCGGTCACGGTATCCGCAATGTCATGGTTTCCATAGACGGCGGCAAAACATGGCACAAGTCACTTCTCGATGATGGGAAAAAAGGCCGCTATGCCTACAGAACATTCCGCTATTCATTCAAACCGGAGAATTTCGGGAAAATGACCATTATGGCAAAAGCGATCAACAACCTGGGCGAGGAACAACCATTTGCCAAAGATGTCAAATGGAACCGAGGTGGTTATAAATTTAACGGTATCGATACCATTACCGTAGAAATCGTATAAGGAAAGTATCCATGAAAAAAATCATTACGCTGTCACTGCTTGCCATGCTTCCGTTGATGGCACAGGTCGAAAAAAAGATCGAAGTCCCCTATATCGCCTTCCCTATTAAAATGGGAAAAGGTTTCGATACGGTACAGGCGAACTGCCTGATGTGCCACTCTTTTGGATATATTATCAATCAGGGCAGAGAACCCAGAACCTTCTGGAGAGGCAAAATACACAAAATGATCGCAGAATTCAAAGCACCTATTTCCGAGAAGGACGCCAAGATCATTGAAGATTATCTCTTCAAACATTACGGTAACGGCAAAGAACAATAAAATATGCTTTGCCTTTTTGAGGATAATAGATGATACATGAATTGAACAATCCTGTTGTCAAAACCCTGATCAACCATTTACGGGATATACGTATCGATGCACTGCGTTTTCGCCATATTGTCCATAACCTGTCGCATCATCTGGTCTATGAAGCACTCAAAAAGGAAACCCTTTCTTTCAAAGAGATCGACACATGGCAGGGAAAACACAATTTCGGTTTTATTAAAGAGGAAAAACTTCTTTTTGTGACCATTCTGCGTGCCGGGCTCCCCATGATCGAAGCAGTGACTGATATTTTTCCTGCAGCGGAATCAGGCTTCCTGGCTATGAAGCGTGATGAGAAGACCCATCAGAGTGTTCTCTATTACGACCGTGTTCCAAAAAGCTGTGAAGGGCGAACCGTCATCATCGTCGATCCGATGGTAGCGACCGGGGGATCACTCTGCGATGCTATTGCCCTGATGAAAACAAGGTCGCCAGAAAGGATCATCACACTCAACCTCATTGGCGCACCCGAAGGATTGGACATTGTCATGCAGAAGCACCCCGACATAGAACTTTACATCGCCCAGATAGACGAAAGGCTCAATGCAGACAAATTCATCCTCCCCGGACTTGGGGATGCGGGAGACCGCTCCTATAATACACCGGCTTAAGATTTGAAAAGCGTTTGAAACGTTTCAACATATTTTTGAAGGCGTTTTTCAACTTTTTTGTATCGTTTTTTTTCTTCTTTCTTTAGTATCGGAAGTATTTTCTTACGCAGGTAATACCTGAGATGGCGGTCTTTTTCCTCTTTGATCAAACACTTTACGATATGCTTTTGCTGCACGACATCGTGCCATCCTCCCAGGACATTCTGCATTTTTTTCATCTGCTTCAACACTATTTCAATCGTCTGTCGGTCATATAGATGAGTGAAACTTTCCAGAAGATAACGCAGTTTTTTATACGCAATACGAAGTTTATGCAGTGCTTTCGTCTCAGGATACCTTTGGGTTCTCAGCTTTGCGATATCTTTGGATATTTCTGAAAAATATGTACCTATCACTGCATCCGTAATATGTTTGAACTCCCCTGCTGCCGTAATGTCATCCTCTTTTGTATTCCCGGTGTGAAGATAGCTTTCCCAGGACAGCAGTTGATCCAGGAGAAGGTCACTTTCAAGAAAATGAAAAAGCTTTTTATAGGCTTTTTTTTGCCTTTTGGCAAGCCGTTTATCGAATAGAGCAGCCATTCTCTCAGATTTTTTCTTTTTCTTTTGGCCTAAAAGGATGATATGGGCTCTCATTACATCCATATCCCTTGCGGTATTGCTTAGCGTAATGATCTGTTTAAGATATTTTCGATGGTGCTTGAGTACATCTTCCATCTGAGAATCCCGAAAGATATCCATCAATACAATGGATCTGCGTATTGCTATCCTCAACTGATGCAAAGATTCCTCTTTTTTCTTTTCAAGTACTTCGCGCCGGTATTTTCGGATATCGTCAAGCTGCTCCTGCCATAGGGTTTTAACATAACCGATATGCTTGGCGGACAGGTTCATCATCGTACTCCCTTCATCCGGGTATTATACCACACCTGCGTTCTACCCTTTTTTCAACGGGATCACCCCTTTGCTTCGTCTGGCGATCACATCACGGTAGAACCAGGCTTCTTTGAGGCTTTTCCTCTCCTCTGGAGAAAGCTGTGGCACACGATAGTATCCGGCTTCTTCACGCTGTCTCTGTGCTTCATAAAGCAGCAATCCCGCGGCAACAGAAACATTGAGGCTCTGTACCATCCCTGTCATCGGGATGGTCACCACTTCATCGGCCAAAGCAAGGACCTGATCACTCACCCCCTCCTTTTCATTCCCCAGAATGATGATCGTCGGCACGGTATAGTCCGCTTCACGGAAGGAGTTGGCCTGTTCTTCCAGCCCCGTGGCAATGATACGGTATCCCTCCCGCTTTTTACGTTCCAAAAAATCCGTTCTCTCCTGCATATCAATACGGCTGCGTTCTACCCAGCGATGCGCACCCTGGGTAATGGTCCTGTGCATACGCAGTTCTTTGTTGTCCGCTGTACTGTAATAACAATACAGTATCCCGACCGCATCCGCACTGCGCAGGATCGCCGAAAGGTTCTGTGAGCTGTGTACATTGTCAAGCATAAGCTGCAAAGTCGGCTGTTTGCGTAACAGTATATCCTCTATGCGTGTAACACGATCTTCCTGAAGCATACTCTTTTCGATTCCCATAAAACAATATTACAGTGATTCAGGTATGGGGTAGGATACATTGACTTTCCCCACGATCTTCAGCAGCTCTTCCTCTTCAACGATCTCTTTCTCTATGAGCTGCAGTGCCAGTTTCTCTATCTTGTCCCAATACTCATCGACCAGCATTTCTGTCCGTGTCCTTGCTGCATGCATCCAGTGAAGGAACCTTTTCTCTATCTGGGGGCTCAGGAAATAGCTGTCAAGCAATGCGATAGATTCTATATTGATCAGCCCCAGTTCTTTATCCATACCCAAATTCGTGATTGCCGCATAGACATTGAGTGATGCCTGAGAAAGGTCATTCACGGCACCGCTGTCCATCTTTGTTTCTCCAGCTTTTTTGATCTTGGACATACGTCCGGCAAGCAGCACACAGGTATCGTGGAAAAGTTCTTCTTTCGTGATATTGGACATTTCATCTTCTGCATTATAGGAGACAAATCCAAGCATTTTGCTTCGACGTGATATTGTGACCTGCTCTATTTTGATATGCGGAAGCAGTATCGTGGAAAGTACAGCATGTGCCGCTTCATGATAGGCGGTCATTTTCAGCTCTTCTTCCAGATTTTTCACCATCTGTGTTTCGATCTTGTGTCCATACTTTATGATATTGATCTGTTCGATAAGTATCTCTTCCGTAATCCACTTTTTGTCCTCTTCAATGACATTCAGCGCCGCCATACGCCCCAGTCTCTCCAATTCCATTGCACTCATCCCCGTGATATACCGGACAATACGGTCAATATTTATTTTGGGGTCATGCGGCTTTTTCAGTATACGTTCAATGAAGAATTTCCTGGCATCTTTGTCAAGTTTCTCCACCTCGATAAGGAAATCAAGTTTTTGCGGTGCGGTAAGGACCGGATCAACATCTTCCAGTGTTTCAGAAGTCGCAATGGTAAAGACCATAGCATCGACCGATTCTATGACTTTGGCGATATCGGAAAAAGAAACATTGGTGACGGCTCCCTGTATAAAGCCCTTTACATCAATATCTTCCAGGATCACGACCGAAGGGGCCTGTCGGGAAGCAATATCATAGACCTCTTTAATATAGTCCAGTTCAAAAAGCTTGGACCCTGATATCTCAATATATTTGAGTCCTGCTTCTTTGACAAACGCTTTTGCAAGCATACTTTTGCCTACACTTGGCGGCCCGTAAAGCAGCGCGCCTTTTGGCATGGGGATATCAAATGCTTCCAGTTTCTTGGGATCATGAATGATACGAATGATCGATGCAAGCCTCTTTTTGATCTGCTTGTGTCCGACCACATCGTCAAATCCTATATTCGACGGCCGAAGTTTTGGTTTGTCTTTTGTTTTCTTTGATGGCATAATCTAATCCTTTAATCCCAAATTATACATTAGAATCGCCTTGAATAAGCCCATTTGAATACACAATATATTATTGGAGGCCATATTTAGGTATAATACGCCCCATTCAACTTCAGAAAGAAAAACCATGTGTGATTTCAATACCCTCAGCAGCGAAGAAAAGCTGCATTACCATACCTTGCTTCTCGATGCAGCACAAAAGTTCGGCGGAAAGAATTTCTTCCTGCACCTGCTCGAAGCCGTACGTGAGACCAAACCCCATCCTCTGACCGCCAAACACCGTGAATTCAGTATGGATCTGGGAACGGTCAAGTGGAACAAGGTCATTTTCAACGACAAACTGCAGCTTCTGCAAAAGATCCGTGTCCATGAAAGCGAAAACGGTAATCTTCTTCCTGACGAAGAGGCTAAGCACTACAAAAAAGTACGCAACCTGGTCCGCACCCTCAAACCTATCGTCTTTCATGTCAAACCGGCGAACAAAGAGGACGGTCCGGGTTTCTTCTTCCAGCCCTTTGAAGTGATCGACGAAAAGACCACCCGCCTCAATCCCCTCTTCGATGCTCTCTTCTTCTGCGCTGTTCCTACGGTCAAAAAAGTACTGAATTATGAACCTAAAGATATGAAAGCCTGAGCTACAGGGCACCTCTGACAATAGGTGCCCTACAGAAGAAATTCTTTTTTCAATGCCTCTTTGTCTATCACTTTTTCATGCAGTGATTTCAGAGGCATGTTTCTCCTGTAAACGATCTGCACAGGGAGCATATAGTTGGGCAGATGCTTTTTGAGTTCGAACAGTATCTCATTCTTTGCCAGTTCACTCTCTCCGCCGTAGACCATAACGATCTCCTCTTCGATGTCGGGATTGGGAATAGAAAAGACCACACACTCACGTATCTGGGAAAGATGTTCAAAGACCACCGACTCGATCTCATGCGGATTGACACGGAATCCCTGCGTTTTGATCATCTCATCCTTTCGGGAAACGAAGTAAATGTACCCCTCCTCGTCCGCATAGACGTAATCTCCGCTGGCAATGACGGTCTCATCTATCAACTCTCCTTCAGGCTGCCGTATTTTGTCGAGAATAGCAATGCTTTTGAAGCGTTTGGCCGTCTCTTCGGGCGCGTTCCAGTATCCTTTGTAAATACAGGCGCCCCGGTGAATAAGTTCACCGACCTCTCTGGGCTTGCAGGCTTCTCCCTCTTCATTGATGATATAGAGCTGGACGTCGGGAATAGCTTTTCCGATAGAGTTGGGACGGATGTGTATCTGGGAAGGATCAAGATAGGCTGAACGGAAAGCTTCACTCAAGCCGTGCATCGCATAGAATTTCGCATCGGGAAAACGGCTCGTGACATTCTTTATCATCAATGGAGTAATGTTCCCGCCTGAGGAAGTGATCGTTCTGAGGTGCGTAAAATGTTCAGGCTGGGGGATACGGTGCGGATCTTCATCGAACATTTGTGTAATGTGTATGGGCATCAGCGGAAGTACCGTGACCCTGTCGTTGATTAGATGGTCAAAGAACTCCGAAGGCAATACGAACTTGTGTATGGCCAGTGTCGCTTTTTTATAGAGTGCGGTGAAGATCTGATTGAGTCCGTAATCGAGGTTGAAAGAGAGAATGCCCGAAATGACATCTTTGCTCCTGATATCCAAATAGTTCGAAACGATACGCGCACTGTCGATGAAAGCACGATGGTCTATCACGATCCCTCTGGGATTGCCCGTTGACCCGAAACTGTAGGTAATGGCCGCATTGTCATGCCCGTTGATATTGCACTCGATGTCGGGCGTATAGCATTTGTAGATCTCTTCAAAGGAGACATCACTCTCATCGCTGGCTTCATAAGAGATGATCCTGCCCTTAAAATCAATGGCTTTGATATTTTCTATCTTGACCCTGTCGGTAAGGATGCAGGTGATATTGCAGTCATCGATGATATGCTTGACCTGCTCTGGTTTGAGCAGCCGTGTGATAGGCACAAAAACATACTCTGTGGAAAGCAGTGCCAGGATGGCGATGACCTGAGAGATGCTTTTGTTGGAGTAGATGCCTACTCTGCTGCCCTTTTTCAGCCCCAGTGTTGTCAGATAATGGGCTATCTGGTCTACTTTGTAAAGCAGTTGGCCGTAGCTTAGGCTTTCTGTACTGTGGACCAGCCCGATCTTTTCTGGTTCATAGTGTGCTGCTAACTCCAAGAGGTTTCTAATACTGTTGACTGACATGTCTACTCCTTTTCTATACCGTAGGTCCAGATCTCGTAATTGCTGTCGAGCAGTGTGTTGGGTGCGCTGTGGAACTGAAGGATCTTTTTATAGAAGAAAAGGACGATATCATCGACCTCTTCGGGACTCAGCACTTTGCTGATACCGCCTGTAAGCACGATGGAATTGAGGATCTCCAGTTTGAGCTCCACGTACTGGGCATGGTGCCTGGAGACTTTGTAGAGTACCAGAAAGATCGCCAGCTGCATCAAAGTGCGTGTTGCCTTTTCACTCTGCTCCTCAAGGATATTTTCCGTAACATTCAAATGCTCCAGAAGCTCAAAGACGAATTCGTTGTTCCTGGCTGTATGCACCAGACTTTCACGCGACTTGTACACCCCAAGCTTTTTGAAGACCAGGCGGTCATAGCCGCTCTGTGAGACGATATTGTCCGTGACCAGGTCACGGCTGTAGTGGATATCCGTGGTCGCCCCGCCGATATCTACCACGATGAAAGGATCTGCTACATCGAGCCGTTCGTTGATACTTGGCAGAGCACGGTTCACAATGTACGGTGTCGAGAAGATCTGGTTGGCCGTAATAGCGTAGAGCTGTTTGATATCTTCTTTCCCGACGATGTCCGCCTGATAAAGGTCTGTCAGGTAGGTTTTGAGTGCCTCTTCCCTGATCATGAGCTTGTCGTCAATGATATTCTCCAGCACGACAAGGTCATCTATCTGTGACGGTACACTTTTGCGTGAACCCACATAAACAATGTTCTCATAGCGTACTTTTTCCAAATAAACCGATAACTTTTCATCGAAAACATGTGCCACCGAGTCAATACCTCCTACCACGATGACCACATCTATGAGCTCGGAGGGAACGGACTCGCTTTCGATCTTCGGATAAAGCACCGTATCGATGATGTTGATACCCGAATTGAAAGCGATATTGATGGCATATTTGAGGCTGAAAGAGTTGGTCAAACCGATGATCAGGGTACTCAGACCTCCATTGGCGGAGGAGCAGATATGGATATCCCTGGGGAGGTACTGTGCGATGATCTCTGCACATTTCCCGTTAAGGTCATCGAGGATATTTTTGTTGAAATCCCTGAAATACTGATCGATCTTACCCTTGTGCGCCACTTTAAAATAGGTACTGCCTATATCGATGAATAACTGACTCATAGCATGATCCCTATATCTTTGATGATCTTGTCCACCACACGCTCTCCCTCTTTCAATGCGATCCTGGAACGTTCAAAAGCGAAACTCTTCTGGGAGATCGGCAGATTCCCTTTCTTCAGTATGCGGATATTGCTGTCACTGTCACGTATCGTGATGACTTTGTTGGCATTGATGATATGCGGGGAGAAAGGGATGTCGATATACCCTTTTTTGATAGCATTGAAGACTTTGCGCCAGAGTGTGTCCGCCTTGTCATTGAATACCGCTTCAAGGATTTCGTCAACTTCATTACTGAGATTCTCCTCCTCCTCTTCATCCCCGACC
>JALSTF010000212.1 GCA_026983895.1 Sulfurovum sp. | reverse complement strand
TGCCCTTTCTCTTGCTGCAGCTGCCCTCCGGGCGAGATTCTCTTCTCTGTGCAATGCATCGTAGATCGCCTGGAGCGAGTATTCTGTCTCTTTCTGGTTGAGGCATGCATTTTCCTCATGCTCAAGTTCTTTGGCCTCTACGATACGGCCATGGCTGTCCATCACAGTAAACAGATTTGCAGACGAAACACTTACGAAAAATAGAGATACCCATAGTGTTTTATTCATACCCTTGCCCTCTGTTTTCCGGATGATCCGGCTAAATTCATTAATATTCAATCATATCAAAAGGAACTTTAAGAGGAAATAAAACCCCTTTTTTAATGATGTGTACCGCAGAAGTTCGCATCACAGCCATGGACTGCACCGGAATCCTTGGCACTTTTAACGAAGAACTTCTTCAGTCGCTTGGCATGGTTCAGAAAGAGTTTGTTCTTCAAACTCGCTATGCCTTTGGGTTTGTTTTTGTGGATCTTCAAAAGTTTTTCCCGATGATCGAAAAAATAGATCCAGTCATCACTGTCAAGCTGTTTGGCCATATAAAATGGGGTTCCGTGACAGGGGGTACAGAGTTTGGTGACGATCCTGAAAGCCCGGGTGTCATATCTCTCTGCGGCAGGGGCAAGTGTCAAAGCTATGGATGTGATCATGGCCGCTGCAATGATTTTTTTCATTTTTTCTCCTCAAGGCATAATTTGGGTTTCAATTTGAATTGTAATAAAAACTTGTGCATTCACTGTGTAGCAGATATAATAGCGTTATGAATATTGTAATTATAGGGGCTGGGGCAAGTGCTTTGATGCTTGCTTCTCAACTGCCCGGAAGATCAGTGACCATTATTGAAAAGAACAGTGCGCCTGGAGCAAAGATCCTTGTTTCCGGCGGCGGAAAATGCAATGTTACCAATGCAGTGATGGATACGGATCTTTTTCTGGCTGATGCTGCATTCGTCAAACCCGCACTTGAGGCATTTGATGAAAAAGATCTGCTCCATTGGCTGAAACACCGGGGACTTGAACCGGTTTTAAAGAAAAAAAACCAGTATTTTTGCAGAGATTCTTCACGGGAACTTCTGGATCTTTTGCTTAAGGAGAGCAGAAAACAGACTTTTTGTTACAATGAAACGGTGCTGTCTGTCAGCAAGCGCAGTGCATATTTTTATGTCAAGACCGACAAAAGAACACTGACGGCCGATGCCGTGGTCGTGGCATCGGGAGGGTTGAGCTTTCCCCGGCTGGGGGCAAGCGGTATCGGATATGAGATCGCGGAACATTTTGGACATTCACTCGTGAAAACAGCACCTGCTTTGGTGGGTTTCACGGTTCAGAAGGAGCAATTCTTCTTTAAAGAACTCAGCGGTGCGTCAACAGAAGTAACGATCCGAGTGAAAGACAGGATATGCAAGGGTTCTCTTCTTTTTGCCCATAAAGGCATCAGCGGACCTGCGGTACTGGATGCTTCGCTTTACTGGGAAAGAGGAAAGATAGAGATCGATTTTTTGCCCGGATTCTCATGGAAAGGTCTGAGAAGAAGCCATAAACAGCTCACTTCTCTCCTTCCAATGCCTAAACGGGTTGCAAAGGCATTTCTGCTACAATTGAAACTCGATGACAAAGCAGGAAGTAGTGTCACGGACAATGAGTTGTCGCTCTTGCAGGGTTTAAACTGTTACCGTTTTGCACCGGCCGGGACTTTCGGGTACTCCAAAGCTGAAGTGACCAAAGGCGGGGTAAATACAGCTGAGGTGGACAGACAGACCATGATGAGCAAGAAGACAGAGGGACTTTTTTTTATAGGGGAAGTACTGGATGTAACGGGCCGC
>JALSTF010000211.1 GCA_026983895.1 Sulfurovum sp. | reverse complement strand
GCCATGGGTGATTTCAGGTGGGGTGTGAGTTTGACCGCTCCGGGAGGTTTGACCAAGAAATGGAATACTCCCTATCAGAAAGCATTTGCAGAAGAATTCACATTGAAAATCATTGAGTTCAGTCCTTCCGTCTCATACAAACTGATGGACAATCTTGCCATCGGGGGCGGGGTGAGACTGGTTTACAGTGAAGGTGTGGTGAAGAGTGATGCCAGAGGTATCGGTATGCCGTTCAGGGTTGATATGGATGGGGATACCTGGGAGTTTGGATACAATCTGGCGATCAGTTATAAACCGACTCCGGATATGACCATCGCAGCAACATACCGTTCCAATGTAGATCTTAACGAAGAGGGAACCGCAACGATAACGTATCCGGTAGGATCTCCCACAGGTACAACAGTGAGAGGTGACGCGGGAGTATCTGTTCCTCTTCCCGCCGCCTTGAACATTGCTGTTTCAAAGACATGGAGCGATACATTTACTTTGGAAGCAGTGTATGAAAGAACATTCTGGTCAACCTACAAGAATCTGGAATTTACCCATACGAATTTGCCGGTTACGCTTAAAAACTGGCAGGATACCAATACGTTCAGGCTGGGGGCAACGATAGTCATGGATAAAATAACAATGATGATGGGTCTTGCCATTGACGAAACACCGGTTCCCGTTGCACATCTCGGTTTTGAACTTCCGGACAGTGATGCGAAAGTCTTTTCTATGGGATTTAGATATCAGCAGACTGAAAACCTCTCCTGGGGTGCGGCATTGCTGGTTGACAGTAAAGACCCTGTCAGCATACCGCAAGGTGTGAATGCCAACCCTGTTCTTGCCAACGGAGGATCATTCAATGGCGGTGGGGCTATCCTGACCACACTGGGTGTAGCCTACGAGTTCTAAGATGGATTACGCATACAGTAATTTTTATGAATTTCTGGTCGCTCAGGCGGCAAAACGGGGCCGGAAGGTCGCGCTTTTTGTCGATGATGAAAAGATCACATATAGAGAATTGCTGAAAAAAGTAGACAGCTTAGCCGCTTTTTTGTCTCAAAAAGGGGTCAGAGAAGAGGACAAAGTCGCACTTTTTTTGCGGAATTCTCCCGAATTCATTATGACTGTATTTGCAATATCCAAGATTGGCGCGATCACTGTACCGGTCAATACTTTTCTTAAAGAAGAAGAGCTCAGCTACATTCTCAAAGACAGCGAAAGTACGGTGCTTGTTGCTTCAAAAATACATGAAGGCATTGTCAATCGATCCAATGCCCCCGTACAGTGCCAACTGCTTCTTTGGGAGGGGGGAATCCCCCAAAGCGAGGAGAAGAATGTTGCCTTTTCGGAAGCTTTGGAAATGTCTTCCCCGGTGCCGCATGTTGCCAGAACGCTTGACGATACGGCGGTGATCGTTTATACATCCGGAACAACGGGTAAACCCAAAGGTGCGATGCTGAGCAACAGGAATCTGCTTTCAAATATAGAGTTCTCCAGAAAACTGATACGGGTGAAACCCAGGGACAGGGTGATCGTCTTTCTGCCGATGTTCCACTCTTTCACCTTCACGGTCGGTGTTATCATGCCGCTGTATGTCGGAGGAAGCATGGTGATCATCAAGTCGCTCCAGCCTTTCTCGAATATCTTCAAACAGACGCTGACAAAACGTGTGACACTTTTTTTCGGTATCCCTTCTGTCTACAATGCTCTGGCGAAAGCAAAGCTCCCCTGGTATTTTATGTGGTTCAACAATATCCGCGCATTCATCTCCGGTGCAGCACCCCTGCAGCCAAAGACACTTGATGCCATGGCAAAGAAGTTCAAAAGGGCGAAACTGCTTGAAGGATACGGACTCAGCGAAGCGAGCCCTGTGGTCTGTGTCAATACGCTGAAAAAACAAAAAGCCGGTTCTGTGGGAACGGCACAATATGATTACCAGATCAAAATAGTGGATGAAGAGATGAATGAACTCCCCGCCGGGGAGATAGGAGATATCATTATCAAAGGCGACCATGTGATGCAGGGCTACTTCAAGCGCCCTGAAGCGACGAGGGAAGCTATTGTCAACGGATGGCTGTTGACAGGCGATATGGGATATCTCGATGATGAGGGTTTTCTTTTTATCGTGGACAGGAAAAAAGATCTGATCATTTCCAAAGGGATCAATATCTATCCTCGTGAGATAGAAGAGGTCATCGATATGTTCGAAGGTATCTCTGCTTCAGCCGTTATTGGTGTGAAAGATGACAAAAGCGGAGAGATACCGGCAGCCTATATTGAACTGGAAGAAGATGCAGATCATTATGAGGAAACGGCATTGAAAAAGCATATGAAAGAACATTTGGCGAACTACAAGATACCCAAACAGGTCCATGTCATCGGGGAGCTTCCCAAAAATGCAACAGGGAAAGTGCTTAAACGCATCCTGAAAGAGCAACTGCATGCAAACGATGTTATGCAAGGCTGATGCGTTGACATGAGAAAGGAAATAGAATAAAAGCGATCATTCATGCCAAGATTATTGCAGATGACTGCATTATCGAGGGGAAACATTTACTCTATGACAGGAAGATCGTTTCTGTATCAGAGGGTACCTTGCCCGTATCTACAGAGATCATTGATGCAAAAGGTGCCTATCTCTCCCCCGGTTTTATCGATATTCATGTTCACGGTTCGGGCGGGGCAGATGTGATGGATGCTACCCCTCAGGCATTGCAGACCATCTCTGAGACTTTGCTTCAGACGGGTACAACCTCTTTTCTTGCTACGACTATGACCATGTCAACAGAAGCTGTTGACAAAGCTTTACAGAATGTACAGAAGAATGCTTTATCGCTTGAGGGTGCTAAAATATTTGGGGTCCATCTTGAAGGCCCTTTCCTCAATCCGGAAAAACATGGTGCGCAGGATAAGAGATATATAAAAAATCCAGACCTTGCTTTGATCGACCCCTACCTTCAAGAAATAAGGATGATCACCATTGCGCCGGAGATGCCCGGAGCAGAGAAGTTCATCCGGCACCTGGGTATGTATCACCCTCATATTATATTGAGTATAGGGCACAGTGATGCGAATTTTGAGCAGAGCAAAGAGAGTTTTGGCTGGGGGATATCCCATGCGACCCACCTTTTCAATGCGATGAATCCTTGCCACCACAGGAAACCGGGTATCGTCGGGGCCGTATTTGATGCGGAAGTGACGTGTGATATCATAGCCGATCTTGTGCACACCCACCCTTCAATATTGAAACTGGTACATCAGCTCAAGGGAGACAAGCTTTTTCTGATCACTGATGCTATGCGTGCAGGATGCATGAAGAACGGTACTTACGATCTGGGAGGACAAAAGGTGACGGTTGAGGGAGGAAAGGCCACACTTGCTGACGGTACCCTGGCCGGATCGGTGCTGAAAATGAATGAGGCGCTGAAAAATATGATGCAGGTCTCTGCCATGACACGCATTGAAGCGGTGAATGCAGTTACGAAACATCCTGCACGAAAACTGGGGATAGAAGCAGGCGAACTGAAAGCAGGATATCCGGCTGATATGGTCATTTTTGATGAAGATTTCAGTATCATAACGACAATCGTTGACGGTGAGATCAAATACGAAGGATAAACAATGTTCGGATTTTTAAAACGAAAGACAAGAGAGGTTTTCTCTCCGGTCGATGGAGAAGTACTCAAGATAGAGAGTGTAGACGATGAGGTGTTTGCCAACAAAATGGTAGGGGACGGGGTAGCGGTCATGCCGATGTCCGATACTTTTTGCGCGCCTATAGAAGGTGTGGTCAGCAAGATATTTTCCACCAACCATGCCTACAGTGTCAAAAGCGACAAAGATATTGAAGTCATGGTGCACATAGGTCTTGAGACGGTAGCACTCAAAGGCGTAGGTTTTGAACGTTTGGCCAAGGAAGGGGATGCTGTCAGGGCCGGGGACCCCATTATCCGTGTGGACCTGCCTTATCTTACCGAACATGCCAAAGATATCGTCACGCCGGTTATCATTTCGGATGAGAGCGATGTCAAAGAGATAGAAAAAAAGATCAAAGTCGTCAAATGCGGCGATGTGATCATGGAGGTGAAATGATGCCGCAGGGAGACAGTATTATCCATTATATCCTGTATGGCGGGATCCTTATAGCTGCATTCATTATTTTGAAAAGCCCAAAGAAGAAATAACAGGTAATGCATCGTTAATGCTTCTATTATATACTGTTATCCTATGATGAAAATATTATTACTTGAAGATGACAAGATTCTGTGCCAGAGCCTTAAAGAGTACTTGGAGACGGAAGGGTACAGTGTAGATACTGCACATCGCGGTACAGAAGTATTTGACCTGACATTTACAGGATCTTATGATCTTTATATTCTGGATGTCAATGTTCCCGATACCAATGGTTTTGATGTACTTTCAGCGCTGAAAGATTCCGGTGACGATACACCGGCTATCTATATTACAGCTCTGACCGATATCAACTCTATCTCAAAAGGGTTTGGGATAGGAGCCGAGGACTATGTCAAAAAACCCTTTGACCCTGAAGAGCTGGTCATACGCATTAAAAGCAAATATGCCCAACCCGATACATGGATCACACTGGAGGGGCTGCGCTACGACCCTGTCAGCAAAGTGATCCAAAAAGAGGATGAAACGATCTGCCTGGGAGAAGTCCAGCAAAATATTTTTCATACATTGGTCATGCGCCGCAATACGATAGTGGACAGTTATACCCTTATGGATTTTCTTGAACAGCCTAATCCCAATGCATTACGTGTGAATCTGGCGAAATTAAAGAATAGACTGGGTCTTGAGATAAAAAATATACGCGGACAGGGGTATATGCTTGAAGACCTATGAATGGGAATCCTTGCTCAAAAGTTTTTTAATATTCCTTGTTCTTCTGGAAATATTGTTGTCCATCAACTTCTGGTATGAGTATAAGGTAAAAAAGATAGCGATCGAAGAGAAGATCAAAACAGAAATGAAATTGTGTGCCTATACGATACAGTGTGAGGGACTGAGTACAGACTTTGTCGATAAAGGCAAAGATAAAGAAGAAAATATTCTTTATAAAAAGAATGGTGATTTTTACAGTTATTTTTCAGTACCTACCGCGGAAAAATTTTTGATGAAAGTCGTTTATCCGAAGCAAAGATATCTGGAAAGTGTCAAACGTCTGGAGGGAAAACTTGAAAGAAAATTCCTGCTTTATTCCCTGTTCGCCATGCTGGTCTCGTTCCTGTTCGCCTTATATGCATTGATGCCTCTGCGGAAAGCCCTGCGGCTCAATGAAGAATTCGTAAAAGATATCCTGCATGATTTCAATACTCCGTTAAGCTCTATGAGGATCAATTTGAAACTTTTTAAAAAAGAAGTGGGGGAAAACCAGAAAATAGAAAGACTTGAAAACAATATTGAGACGATCCTCTCTCTTCAGGATAATCTGCAAATTTTTCTCAAAGGTATTCCTGCCCAAATCGAGGAATTCGATCTAAAGCCGCTGCTGGAAAAACGTATCAAATATTTTAAGATACTTTATCCTGATATTCATTACACCCTATCTCTGGATAAAACTGCTGTGCAGACCAACAAGGATGCCCTTACACGTATTTTGGACAATCTTTTAAGCAATGCAGGAAAATATAATATGGCAAACGGGAAAGTAATGATAAGGCTTATAAACAGATCTCTTTTCATTGAAGATACGGGAAAAGGCATCAAGAATCCTTCCAAAATATTTGACAGGCATTATAAAGAACAGGAGAGGGGTATAGGTATTGGCCTGCATATTGTCAAAAAACTTTGTGATGAACTGCATATTCCTATAAAAGTAAAAAGCAAAGAGCATGAGGGCAGTACGATCATTCTGAATTTGGCAAAAATAATAAAATGAATTAGGCAGAGAGAAGAAAAACAAGGGGAAATTCTTATTGCAAAAATTGCCCCTATAAAATATTAGAATTTAAAATTTGTAGGATTTGTAGGAATCGATGGCCCATCTCCAGGGTTTGTGGGATTCGTGTCCCCTGTGCCATTTCCATCAAATGGAGTAGGGTTTTCTGGTATAGTGGGGTCTACCGTGGTATTTCCCTCTGGACTAACAGGATTGTCTGGAGCCATATATTCACTACCGTTTGTATGGTTATCATCGTAGCTGAAAGGGGTTTCCGGATTGACAGGATTTGTTTGCATTCCACTATGTGTTGTGTCATTTGAGTCTATAGGTGACTTTCCAGACATTGTTTCCATCATTGCTTCATGATCAAGCCCTACAGCTATGGCTTCATCAGTACTTTCGGATGCTAAAGCATAAGCATCTGTTACAGAAGAGGTAGTTATGTTACTGAGTAGAGAGGACATGTTGGATTTCAAGTTATCTGGTGTCAAGCTTATAATCAAATCATTAAGACTCATGTTCGTTTGTGACTTGGCCATTTTTTCTGAAA
>JALSTF010000210.1 GCA_026983895.1 Sulfurovum sp. | reverse complement strand
TCGCCGCGTGAGAACTTCCATTTTCCGTGTTTGTAGTATTTTTCAATGGCATTGTTCGCCAGTTTGGTCGCAATGATGAGGTAGGTCTCATCAAGTGTACTTTCGTAGGCTTCGATCAGCGCTTCTCCCAGATAAGCATAGTCTTCAAGGAAAGCATGGATCTTCGGTGTTTTTCCAATAAGTGTGGAGTGAAAGAGCTGTGCGTTGATGTACATACTCTTCAGAAGGCTGTCCAGGGATCTTTTTGCCTGTTTGAGGTATTTTTTCTCTACACGTCCTGCCTGAAAAAGGGAAGTGATCATCATAGCGTTCCATGAGACGATCACTTTGGTGTCGATGAAAGGATAGACACGTTTTTCTTCGCGTCTTTTCCTCAGTGCCTCGATAGCCTCTGTGTAGTAGGGGATCTCGGCACTTTTCGCCGGGTCGTCGATACGTACGATATTCTTCCCTTCAAAATTCCCTTCCTTTGTGATATGCAGGGCTTGTGCAAGCTTGGCATGGGCTTTGGCAGGAATGCCGGCTTTGGCAAAAGATTTGAGCGCTTTGTCGTAGCTATAGACGAAATATTTCCCCTCCACCCCTTCAGTATCGGCATCGGAAGCAGAGTAAAAGAGGTTGTTCTCACTCATTTTTTCGAGCATGAAATCCAAGGTTTCAAACGCGACCTCTTTGTAGAAAACGTTGCGGGTTGCATGGTAAGCCTGAAGATAGACCGAGGAGAGCAGCGCATTGTCGTAGGTCATCTTCTCGAAGTGGGGTACCAGCCATTCATTGTCGGTGGAGTAGCGGCAGAATCCGCCGTCTACAAGGTCTCTCAGGCCACCTCTTGCCATGGAGGAGAGGGAGAGTGCGACCATGTTGAGTGCCTCCTTCTCCCCGGTGATACGGTAAAGGTCCAGCAGTAGTTCGAGTGTGGAGGCCTGGGGGAATTTGGGGGCTTTGTTGAAGCCGCCTTCTTTGGCGTCAAAAAGCTGCTCGGCCTGCTTAAGGACCCTTGCCATGATACTCTCGTCGAGTTTGGTCGCCTGGATCGAATCCTGCTGGGGGTTGAGGTGTTTGAGGATCTTATCTGCCTCTTTGATGAGTACCTGTTTTTCATTTTTGTATTTGTCTGCGATGACCTCAAGCAGGGAAGAGAAGCTCATCATACCGTACTTGGGCTCATCGGGGATGTAGGTCGCCGAGTAGAAAGGTTTGCGCTCCTCGGTCAGGAAGATTGAAGCGGGCCATCCGCCCGGACGGCCGTTCATAAGCTGATAGACACTCTGGAAATGTTTGTCGATATCGGGCCGCTCTTCACGGTCGACCTTGATGGAGATGAAATATGTGTTCAAAATAGCTGCTGTCTTTTCATCTTCGAAGGATTCCTGTTCCATTACATGGCACCAGTGGCAGGAACTGTATCCGATGGAAAGAAAGATGGGTTTGTGCTCGTCACGGGCTTTTTTGAAAGCCTCTTCTCCCCACGGGTACCAGTCTACGGGATTGTCAGCATGCTGCTGAAGGTAGGGGGAGTGTTCTTCTTTTAAATGATTCGCCATTTTTACAGCCTTTGCTTTACGTTGATGAATGATTAATCCATTTTTGCTAATATTACACAGCTTATACACAAATAGTACAATAGAATACTATAAATTTTTACAGTAAAAGAGAGAAAATGCAGAATTTGGCCAAAAAGTTACTTATTTTAAGTGTGCTTTTGAATAGTTTGGTATTTGGCGGTTTCAGCTCAGCGCTGAAGAAAAACAAGTTTTTGTCACCGGAGGAGGCTTTCAAGGTCTCAGCTGTACAGAAGGGTGACATGATCGAAACAAAGATCATGCTCGGAGACAAGATACATATCTATAAAAAAGATCTCAAATACAGTATTGTTTCTCCAAAGAAACTTGCACTCTCTCCAACGTTACCGCCTGCAGATGATCTTGATGGCGATATGGTGTATAAAAAAGAACTTGTTGTCGATATTCCTGTAAAAGATATCACGTCAAAGGTCAAGGGTGGCTATACGCTGCAGATAGAACTGCTGGGATGCTCCGACAAGGGGATCTGCTATCAACCGGTGAAAAAACAGTTTACGTTCAAAGGAGAGAAAGCGGGTGTGTTTGACAGGATATCCTCTTTGACACATGAAGGGAATACGGCGAAGATCGCGGATGTACTTGGAAGTGAAAACTCTTTTTTCATCATTTTGCTTTTCTTCATCTTTGGATTGCTGCTTGCTCTTACGCCCTGTGTTTTCCCGATGATCCCTATCCTCTCCTCGATCATCGTTTCCCAGTCTGGCAGTGAAAAACCCAGTGTGGGCAAAGCCTTTTTCACGTCGCTTGTCTATGTCGTTTCGATGGCACTGACCTATACGGTCGTGGGTGTCGTTGCCGGACTGCTTGGTGCGGACATACAGACTGCGATGCAGAACCCCTGGGTATTGACAGCCTTTGCTGCGATGTTCGTGGCACTGGCTTTCTCTCTCTTTGGCTACTATGAATTGGGGCTTCCTGCTTCCTGGCAGTCGAAAATTTCTGCAGCGAGCGATGAGGCGGGACAGAAAGGCGGTATCATCGGTACAGCGATCATGGGCTTGCTTTCAGCGCTCATTGTAGGCCCCTGTGTTGCGCCTCCGCTGGGCGGTGCGGTACTTTTTATCTCCCATACGGGAGATGCCCTTCTGGGCGGTGTGGCACTCTTTGTCATGAGTATGGGTATGGGAGTACCGCTGCTTCTGGTCGGTATAGGTGCAGGCAAATTCATGCCGAAACCGGGAGGATGGATGACGACGGTGTCGCAGGTCTTCGGTGTGATGATGCTGGGGCTTGGTATCTTCATGCTCGGCCGTATTTTGCCTGAAGGTATCACGCTGATCCTCTGGTCACTGCTCTTTACAGGGTCGGCTCTTTATATGGGAGTATTCGACGGCAGCGACAGAAAACCCGGAGCAAAAAAACTTTTCCAGCTCTTCGCCGTAGTACTTATGCTTTACGGCGCGTCACTTTTTGTAGGAGCACTCAGCGGTGCAGGTTCGATGCTCAGACCTTTTGAGAAATTTACTTCCGGCAGCAGGGCAGTAACCGTCGCAGCAGGGCCGGAGAAGAGCCATAGGGGATACAGCATCGAACGCCTGATGAAAGAAGTTGCGGCTTCCGACAAACCGGTCGTGGTCGATTTCGGGAAAGACTCCTGTACAGCATGCAAAGAGCTCGAAGAAATCACCTTCCCCGACCCTGATGTGAAAGAAGCACTGAAAAAATTCACTTTCATCAAAGTGGATATGACGGATAATACCAACGCAGAAAAAGCACTTTTAAAGAAATTCGAACTTTTCGGCACGCCCAATATCATCTTTTTTGACAAAAAGAACAGGTATATGCCTGAAAAAAGCCTGACAGGATTTATCAAGCCCAAGGATTTTGCGGAGCACCTGAATCAAGTGGCACAGTAAGTGTATGGTTATGTGACGTGCAGCAAGCGCTCCACCTCCCGAATATTTTCCGGTTTTGCAAAGTAGTAACCCTGAAAATAGTGGCATCCAAGTTCTTGAAGCAACATAAAGTGAGCTTCTTCCTCTACGCCTTCTGCGATCACTTCCAGCTGTAAGGTATGTGCAAAAGTCAGTATGGATTTTACAAGGGCAATGTCTTTGGGATTGTCAAGGATACTTCTGATGAATGACTGGTCGATCTTTATCTGATCAATGGGAAGTTCCCTCAAGTATTGCAGCGATGAAAAACCTGTACCGAAATCATCCAGAGATATTTGGATACCCAGTGATTTAAGCTGTAACATTTTTTCTTCTACTATCTGGATATCTTCAAGCAGAGTATATTCTGTAAGTTCCAGTTTGATAAGCGTGGGATCAATATTGTAAGACAGAATGGTTTTTTTTATGCGTTTGACAAAATCCTCTTCTTTAAAATGCTTGGCTCCAATGTTGACAGCGATTTGCAAATATTTGGTTTTAGGATTGTTTTTCCATGCTTTTAACTGGATACAGACCTGCTCGATGACATAGTGCCCGATTTTGCTGATCAGCCCGGTTTTCTCAGCGATAGGGATAAAAATGGAGGGAGGGAGTATGCCCTTTTGTGGATGATGCCACCGTATCAGTGCTTCCGCCGCATAGGGAATACGGAGCTCATTGTACTGTAGCTGATAATAGAGTTCAAATTCCTGATGCTCAAGAGCATGGAGTATCTGGGCATAGATATCGATAACAGTATGGGCTTTGTTTTGAATATCTTTATTGAAAAAGAGCAGTTTTCTTTCTTCTTTTTTTGCCTGAAGCAAGGCTGATTCTGCATGATAAATGAGTGCTTTTGCATTTTCTCCATCTTCGGTAAATGCTGCACCGACAGAGATATCCAGATAAATCTTGTGTGTTTTGTAAAGGAAAGGGATGCTGAAAAGGGAAAAAAGATACTCGATATCGAATTGGCAGAGTTCCGCGACAGTGTTCCTGTCAGAATGAGGGTAGGAAAATGCAAGCAGAAAAGTATTGTTGAGAAGCTTACCGGCGGTTACCATGAAATCGAAGCTATTCTTGATACGTTCGGTCACTTCTCTGAGTATTTGGTCACCGGCTTCATAGCCGTATGCTTTATTGATCTCACTGAAATATCTGATATCATAGCATAAAACAGCACTTCTATGTGGGATGAAGGATGTTTCAAAAAGGGTATGGACAAGCTGCCTGTTGGGAAGACCGGTCACCGTATCATAAGACAAAAGATACTGAAGCTGTTCTTCGGTCTCTCTTTGTTTGGTGATATCATAAAACGAAAAAATATAGTGGATGATATGTTGATTTTCATCAAGGACAGTATGAATGGAAAGATATTCAAGAAAAGTTGATCCGTCTTTTTTGCGGTTCTTCAGTTCTCCACTCCATTTGAATACCTCTTTAAGTGTCTGGATAATATGGTACTGTGTATGCTCGGAAAGTCCTTCAAGAACAGGTACACGTTTTCCTTCTACATCTTTTTGCTCAAATCCTGTAATATCACAGTAGCTCTTGTTGACCTTGAGAATGTGGAACTTTTCATCTGTAATGATAATGGCCCGCTCGATCTCAAAGGCAACAGATGCGATTTTTAGTTCATGGTTGGCTTCTTCTATCTTGTGCAGCATTTGATTGACCGCATGATAGATGATACTGAATTCATCGTTGATATGTGCAGAGGAAAGATACTGTTTTTGTGTATGTGCCAGGTCGATATTTTGTAAAAATTTGACCAGAGACAGAATAGGTTGGCTAAAGAGCCTGGCATAATATTTTGCAAGAAGATATGAAAGCAGGAAAAGTCCAAACAAGCTGTAAAGCAGAATGGGAAGATTCTTTAGAAAAAAATCTCCGATAGTCTCCGAATTGATATCAAATGAGATCTCTCCAAGCATATTCCCCTGGTAGGAAACTGTGTGCGAAAGAGAGGTAAAAGGCAGTGTTTCTTCAGTATCACTGTCAAAATCTTTTTTCCGATAGGCATAAATGGCTTTATGTTTGGTATTGTAGAGTGTCAGTGCTTTTATTTTCGGGAAAGAATGAAGCATAGAAGTGATATTACTGGCTTCATTCACATTATCCAGTAAAATAAGTTTTGCAAAGTTTTGAGACAGAGCATTGCTGAGTGCCTCTGAGAGTTTTATATTTTCTTCATGGGCATGTGACATAGAGTGAAATATAAACAGACTGTACCCCAGAACTGTCACTATAAAAGAAGTGAAAAAAATGATTTTGACCAAACGTTTTTGAATAGGAGAAGGATTACGGTTTTTCATCATACCTGTCCTTTTTCTGTTTTGAAGGGTTGACAATAGGCAGTTTGCTGTCATTACCCCATTCAAGCCAGGAGCCTTCATACACACGTGTACGGTATCCAAGATAGTTGAGGATCATCCCGTCCATAGCTGCCTCCGCACTGTCATCACAATAGAGTATTACTTTTGTGTTTTTGTCAAGATGTTTGAAAAGTGTCTGAAGTCTGCTCCAGTTCTTTATTTTGTTGCCAAGGGGTGTTTGTATATATGTAAGACTTGAAGGGTAGTTAAGGGCAGTAGGGATATGCCCGAATCTTTTGGCAGAGGAAGTGATGCCTTGGTAGTCGCTCTCTCTTCTGCCATCGATCAATGTTACCTTGCCCAGAGAAGTGAGGACATCCAGTTTGGTAGCGATCATCTGGTTGTTGACCCGGGGGACAAAAACACTTGGATGGATGTGAGGTATCCGGGTATCTGTAGGGATTTCGCCTTTCTTCCAGTTCCCGTAGCTGACATTCAAGATAGCTGCTTTTCTGTGGCCCATCACTTTTAACAGCCATTGCAGACGTGTTGCCAGATAGAAAACACCACCGTCATAAGCGACGACAGTACTGTTTTCCCGAATACCGGCTTGTGAAAAAATATTTTGCAATACGCTTAGTTTTGGCATAAGAAGTTTCCTGCCTGCAAATAATTTGCTGTTTGCAGGTATATTAATCGCGTTCCTGATGTGCCCTTTCTGGTACTGAGCTTTGTCTCGAACATCCACAATGATCAGGTCTTTGTCCTGAATATGCTTTTTGAGCCACGGCAATGAAAGGATAGGAGGAAAGGGGCTTTCCGATGATGCAAAAGTAACGGTGGACCATAGTGACAAAATAAAAAAAATGTGTATAAAACGCATAGGATTTCTCAACCTGCCTTGAATTGAATAGTTAATTATAGTGAAGAAGTGTCTTCGAATTGTCATCCTTGCCTTTGCATGCTTTTACGATATAATTTGATTCATAGTCTGACGACATGTATCTATAGAGGACCCAAAAACATGAATAATGAGAAAATACAGAATGAAGTGATCTGCATAGGTGAGGTCAATACCCTCAAGATAGAACGTGATACCGATTATGGCTATTATCTGAGCGCAAAAAATTATGAAGAAGTGCTGCTTCCGAACATTTACATCATGGAAGATGAGATGCCCATGGGGTCGCTTCTGGATGTCTTTGTCTATACCGACAGTGAGGACCGTCCTGTAGCGACGACCAAGATGCCCTATGCGAAGCTGGGTGAGTACGGCTACTTTACAGTAGTGGACTACAAAAGCTACGGGGCTTTTGTCAATTGGGGCCTGCCCAAAGACCTTTTCGTACCGCTCTCGCAGCAGAAAGAGTATTTTAACATCGGAAAAAAGTATCTGCTTCGCGTGTGTCTGGATGAGCAGACGGGCCGGCTTTACGGAACACAGAAGATAGGAAAATATTTGAACCGCGAGATGAAAGGGCTGCATCAGAACAAAGCATTCGATGCGATCGTGCTGGCGAAGACACCGCTGGGGTACAAGATGATCGCGGATAACCAGTACGAGGGAATGCTGTTCGAGAACGAGATCTTCGAACCTGTCAAAGTGGGTGACCGTAAAAAGGTCTACATCAAGACCGTGCGTAAGGATGGAAAGCTGGATCTCTCTTTGCAGCCCATCGGGAAAAAGGCGAAGATAGGCCAGGCAGAGGGGACGATACTCCAGCTTCTCAAAGAAGCGGATGGTATTCTGCCGTTCACTTACAAGAGCGATGCCGAAGCGATACAGAAGACTTTTGGACTGAGCAAGAAGAATTTCAAACGGACGCTGACCGCACTTATCGAAAGCGGGAGTATAGAACTGCTGGAGCATGCCATAAAACTGAAGGGCACCTCTAATACATAGACAATGTTGTGAGTATCACCTATTTTTAGAGATGCCCTGAAATAGAAGGAGAGAGAATGAAACGTTTGATGCTGACTGTTATTGTGTTGGGGACCATGTTGTTCGGTATGGATGGAGAGGCAGTTTTTAAAGCCAAATGTGCTTCTTGTCACGAAGCATATATCCCCCAGGCGAAGCTCAATGTCAATGATGAAAAGAACAATACAGTATTGAAACTCAAAGCGCCGACGCTCACGGAGCTCTCTTTCAGGCTCAAAGACCAGGTCGGGGACCGTACGACGGATGCAGAGGGGCAAACGTTCGAGATAGAGGATTATCTGACCGCTTTCCTGAAAGATCCTACACAGCACAAAAGCATCCTCCCTAAAAATGTACGGGCACTGTTCCCTCCCATGAAGCCGGTACAGGCCAGCGAAGAGGAGGTGGAAGCCCTTGCGGACTATATGTATGGGTATGCCGAGAAAATGATGCTCACACATGGTGTCAAGCGTTATGCCTATGATGAGGCGTTGAAGATCGCAAAGAAAGAGGGGAAGATCGTTCTGATAGAGGGGTATCTGCCCTATTGCCGGGGATGCATCTGGATGGACAGGAATGTGATGGTCGAAGCACCCGTCAAAGCAGTTCTTAAAAAAAATTTCGTATGGGTGAAAATGAATTTGCTTATCGAGAAACTGCCGCTGGGAATGAAGCGTCTGGGCACACCGTCATTCTATTTCATCGATCCGGACGGCCCACAAGTGATTGATATGATGGAAGGAACAGGTACGGTGCAAGAGTTCACAGAGATGCTGCGGGATATAAAGCAGAGAGTTCACAGATAATTGTATGGCATAATGATGTCAAAACAATCTATAAAGGATAACAGATGGATTTGAACGACCTTTTCAAAATGGGTGCGGAGTTGATAC
>JALSTF010000209.1 GCA_026983895.1 Sulfurovum sp. | reverse complement strand
ACTCAGGGATTTCAGTGTTGCGATATCTTTTTTCTTCACTGCCTGTGCATAACTGAAAAGTTCAAAGAGTGCCGGGTTCTTGGATTTGAGTGTCTCAAGGGCAGAGGCATCATCAGGTTTTTTCTGCAAGGCAAGGAAAGCTTCATTCGCATCTGCCAGTCTGGCATGACGCATACCCTCCATTGCAGCGGAACCTGCAAAGAAAAGAAACAGGGCAGCTACCGCCCCCCAGATAATAAATTTGTATTTTTTGTAAAGCGTCTCCAGCTTGAAGGCACTCTCCAATATCTTTTCATCACCGCTCAATTCTGTTTTGACATATTTCACATCGTCCTGAATACTCACCGACTTCTCCTCAATCTTGTTTGATAGGGTATATTATACCTTTTAGAGTTAAAAATTGGGCTACAACTCCACCACGGTGATCCCAAGGTTTCCCGGCATACGATAAAACTTCTGTATCTTTGGATGCTGTTTGAGATAATCGGTGACCAGTTTTGCCAAAATACCGCCCCCCGTTCCATGAATGATCTGTACTTCATTCAAGCCGTTCACCAAAGCATCGGAAAGAAATTTGTCGACGGTATCGATCGCTTCATCACCGTACATCCCAAGCAGTTTGACCGATACGGCCGCACCGCTTTTCTCCACATGCACTTTCGCCTCTTTGGGTTTTTGGGGGACTTTGATTGGGGAGACATTCCCCCTGCGTTTGAGCTGTGAAAGCGGTACACGCATCTTCAGGCCGTCGACGATGATCGTGGCATCTTTCCCCCGTATGGAAAGCAGTTCGCCTTTATGGGAACGATACTTCACTTTGTCCCCTTCTTTAAGCGGTTCTTCCTGAAGGGTTTTGATCTCTTTGGCTTTAAACTCTTTTCGCTGGTGCGCAATGTTGAGCAGCCTTCGGCCCTCTGTAGACTCTTTGGCTTTCAATGCTTCTCTTGCCTTTTTCGTCGCAGCATTATAGCGGTTCTCCAGGGTAGCTATGGCTTTTCTGTGTGCTTCTTTGAGTTTCATCTCTTCGGCTTCCAGTTTCTCTTTCTGCCTCTCTGCCGCTTTAAGCTCTTCATCGACCTTCGCGATCTTTTGCCGCATTTCCCGCTCCAGCGACGTGGAGCGTTCTATAAGTTCGTTAAGATTCTCTTTGTCCTCTCCATACACTTTTTTCGCACGGTTGACAATACCTGCGGGTACCCCGTAGCGCTGCGCAGTTTCAAACGCATAACTCTTCCCTATGCTCCCCTGCAGGAACGTATAGGTCGGTACGCGCCGCTCTTCATCATAAAGCGCAGCGATCAATTCTACCTCTTTGTCACTGGCCATCAGAGAAGCCAGACGTTTGTGGTGGGTGGTCACGACGAAAGTGATCCCTTTTTTCCTCAATTCGTCAAGCATCACACGAAAAAGGCTTGCCGCTTCGTCACTGTCCGTTCCCAGTTCTATCTCATCGACCCCTACGATAGCATTTTCTTTGGTAAAAAGCTTGGCGAACTCCTGCATACGTCCGGCAAAGGTGGAAATGTCATTCTTCACCGACTGTGGATCGTCGATGACCGCTTCGATGCTCTTGTAGTGCCCTACTTGTGTTTTGGAAACATCGCACCTAAAAGGCAGCAGGTACTTGCTCATATAGACTGCACTGAGCATCGATTTGAGCAGCATGGTCTTACCTCCGGCATTCACACCGGTGATCAGCATGATCTGCTTGTCAAGGTCTATCGTGACCGGTACAGGGTCTTCGATAGCCGGATGTGCGAAATCCTGGAGTTTGATACGCCTGCTCCTGGAGGGCAGAACGAATTCATACTCTTTGGCTCTTGCGAACAGGACACGTGCCTGATAATGGTCGAAACGGTCGTACGCCTGATTGATAAAGGCAAGGAAACGCTCCCACTGCAAAAACAGAGCAGAGATATTTTTGCAATAGCGGTAAATAAGCTCCTCTTTTTTACTCAAGAGCGCCGATTCCTTTTCCTTGAGATGGGAGATACTCTGAGGGATAATGTAAAAAAAACCGCCTGAAGACCTTGCTGCAACGGTCGCTTTGAGCACATTGTTGAAACCGCCTCTGACAAGCAGTGTCTCTTCTCCGCCGTTGAAATGCACCTGTGTATCGACCAGATAGTCACGAAGGCGGCTTGAATGTGCCAGCTTGTAGAGTGTCTCTTTGATATCGATCTTGTTCTGCTTTATCGCACGTTCCAGCTTGAAAAGTTCCGGGTCGCGTTCAGGATTGATATCTCCTTCTTCAGTAAAATATCCTACCACTTCAAGAATTTCATCGGGAATGTCTATGTCACGTATCCAGACGGCGACCGGTTCCGGGAACGTGACGTTTTTCAATGTGTTAAAATACGAGATAATGGTTACAAAAGCATGTATCTCATCCAAAGACAGAACGCCCTGTTTTTTGATCAAATTGAGTTCACGATCAAGATTGGGCACGGGGGAAGGTGCTGGGAACTGCACGGAAGAGAGTGCTTTGATATAGCGGTAATGCTGGTTGATATCTCCCATCATGGCCACAGGCTTCTCTCGTGCAAAAAACTGTTTAAACTGCTGTATGTACCCGTCAAGGTCAAGTTTCTGTATAATGGATTTTTCGCTGACCGTCTGTGACACCTGTCTGTTTCCTTATTGGTAGGGTTTGTGTGGGCATATTATATCTCATCTTTCCCAAAGGAAGTAACGGACACCTCTCCTGACAAATGCTCACTTTTTAGGCAAAGCAGGTCACCCTGCCCTATAGAAAATGCTGTAATATTCATCATTTTTAGATATACTGCCATATTATGACAGACAATATACTTACCCATGCAGCCTTTAGCGATGTCGACCTGCTTCGGAAAAGTGCCCCGCAGTGGCATTTCCATACCATTTACAAACTTCGTCCGGATGCCCTGAAGGGAGAGAACAGCATCATTCAGCTTCCGCATATACAGCTGGGATATGCAGTGAGAAATGCCGGTATTCTCTACGAAGTCTCTTCTCCCAAGGGAACCGTATCTCTCGGTATTGTTGATACACTTGATGGGGTACTCTCTTACGGTCCAGTGAAACTTAAACAGGGTGATATCCTTGTCTTTGATGACAAACGTACCTATACACTGACGACCAGCGGCAATCTCAGGGTGCCGATCATCAGTATCTCCAGAAAAAAATACAAAAAACTCACCCGTATGCTTTCTCAACACACTGACCAGATCATCAGCGATACAGAGGGTGCATTAAGCAAAAAGCTCTATGGGATCCTTAAACGTTTCATGGAGGATAAAACCCTTATAAAAGATACAACGGCACATCACAAGATCGAAGAGGCATTGATCCGAGATATCGAAGCATTGATGCATGATCAAATACCGCACACACCCAAACTGACCAAGGGAGAGAAGATCGCATTGCAGATCAAAGAGAGGATCTATCGCCATATGCACGGGAAAGTAAGTATCAGTGACTTTGCCCAGGAGTTCAGGGTCAGCGAACAGACACTGCAAAACGCTTTCAAATCGCTTTACGGTTTCACCCCCAACCGCTTCCTGCGTCAACTCAAACTCAACCATGTCCGCCTTGCACTGCTTGATGCCGATCCGAAGAAAGACACCATCATAGCGATCGCGAATAAATGGGGCTTTACCCATATGGGACATTTCTCCCACTACTATACCGAACTGTTCGGAGAAAATCCTTCAGTAACCCTCCATCATGCCAAAGATAGTGCTTAAAACTACTTTACCTTCACCATTTTTCTTCGCATATAGGCGATCTTGGTCTGCAAAGGAAGGTTTTTGGGGCAGTGATCCTCACATCCCATAAGGCTCATACATCCGAACACACCGTTCTCATCACCGACAAGCTCGTAAAAATCCTCATCCGTTCTCTGATCATGAGGATCAAGCTGAAAACGGGCGACACGGTTCAGACCGACCGCACCGACGAAATCTTCTCGCATGACCTTGGTCGAACAGCTGGCCAGACAGATCCCGCATTCGATACAGCGGTCCAGTTCAAAGACTTCCTCTGCCACTGCCGGGTCAACCGGTTTTTCTATACGTGAAAGGTCCGTCTCTTCCTGCGTATGTATCCAGCTCTCAAGATTTTTGCTCATTTCATTCATCCAGTTGCCCGTATCGACCGAAAGATCCTTGATATGCTTGAATACCGGCAGCGGCAGCAGTGTGATCTTCCCGTCTTCAAATTCGCTGGTACGTGTTTTGCAGGCCAGTCTCGGCTTTCCGTTGACGACCATCGAACAGCTCCCGCAGATCCCTGCGCGGCAGACAAAGTCGAAACTGAGGTCATGGTCCATTTTGGACCATATCTGTATCAGCGCGATATAAAGTGTCATCCCCGGAGTTTCCGTCAGGGTATAGGTCTGGTATTCCGGTTTGGATGTTTTATCCTGCGGATTGTAACGGAAGACCGTGATCTCTATCTCTCTGTAGTTTTCATTCTCAGGCATATCCTACTCCTACTCTTTCATTCTTGTGTTTCAGGTTTCCGGGAAGTGCAAAGTCAAGCAGCGCTTCCTGTACGGTGAAGCGATTGACCGTCTCCAGTGATTTTTTGATCTGTTCGATTTCCTCTTCACGCTGTGCGCTCAACGGGTTTGGGATAAGGGAATCCTTGCTTCCGTATCCTCTGAACGCCGGCGGCATCTCCATTTCCAAAATATCTATCTCTTCATAATGGACTGTTGGAAGGGTGTCGGCCGTGTCTGGCCATGTCGTGATAGTACGCTTCAGCCAGTGCATGTCATCCCGTTTGGGATAATCTTCCCTGTAGTGTGCACCCCGGCTTTCTGTACGCTGCAAGGCGCCTTTTGCCACACAGAGTGCAAGCTTCAGCATCTTGGTGACACGGTAAACCTCATTGAGTCCCGGGTTGTTCCCCATACTTTTGGATTCTACCGTTATCTCTTTGGTCTTTTTTAGCAAATCTTCGAGCTGATGGACCGCATCGAGAAGATCGTCACCGTTTCTGAATATACCTACTTTCTCCTGCATAATGGTCCGCATCTCATCCTTGATGTCAAAAATATTCAATCCACCGTCACGTTCGAGGATCTCAGCAAGGTAATCTATCTGTGCCTGAAGATGCGCCTCGATCACAGAGGTATTGGTATTGAGATGGGTCTCTTCGCAATACTGCGTGAAGTATTCACCTACGATCATCCCCGACACAACTGCTTCACTGACCGAGTTTCCGCCCAGACGGTTAAAACCATGCAAGTCCCAGCAGGCTGCTTCGCCTGCACAGAAAAGTCCTCTCATCGTCGTACTCTCCCCTGTCGGTTTGACACGGATACCTCCCATCGAGTAGTGCTGCATCGGAAGGACCGGCATCCATCCTTTCTCACCCTCATCGGCAGGGTCGATACCGTTGAAACTGATGGCGATATCCTGCACGTCACGCAGGTTCTTTTCGATATGTTCCCGCCCCAAAATGGAGATATCCAGCCAGAGATGGTCCCCATAAGGAGATTTGACCCCTTTGCCCTTTCGGATATGTTCGATCATCCGGCGGCTGACCACGTCTCTGGAAGCAAGTTCCTTTTTTTCCGGTTCATAATCGGGCATAAAACGGTACCCGTCTTTATCACGCAGGACACCGCCGTCACCGCGGCATCCTTCCGTAAGCAAGATACCCGAAGGGACGATCGGTGTGGGGTGGAACTGCACCGCTTCCATGTTGCCCAGCTCCACGATCCCTGTCTCCAGCGCAATGGCCGTTCCGATCCCTTTACAGATAATGGCATTGGTAGACTGTTTGTAGATACGCCCGTAACCACCCGTGGCGATCATCGTACCCCGTGCCACATAGGCGGAAAGCTCCCCGTTGATCAGGTCACGTACGATCACACCGTGGCAGACGCCGCTGTCGTGAATGACGGAGATCGCCTCTTTCTTGTCGTGGATCTCCACATCACGCCTGAGTGCTTCGTTGGCCACAGCATAGAGCATGGTGTGCCCTGTCGCATCTGAAGTGTAGCAGGTACGCCACTTCTTCGTACCTCCGAAATCCCTGGCATTGATCAGACCGTAGGATTCATCTTTCTCTGTGATCGTCTCTTTCTTGCCGTTGATGACCACGGTATGGTCTCCCTTGCCTATACGGCTCCAGGGTACACCCCAGGCAGCCAGTTCGCGTATCGCCTTGGGTGCGGTGGTCACGAACATACGCGCGACCTTCTGGTCGCATCCCCAGTCGCTTCCTTTGACCGTATCGGCAAAGTGGACATCTTCATTGTCGCCCTCTCCCATGACCGTGTTGGCAAGACTTGCCTGCATACCGCCCTGTGCGGCAGCCGAGTGCGAACGCTTCACAGGTACCATGCTCAATACGATCGTATCAAGCCCTTTCTCCCTTGCCGCGATAGCCGAACGCAATCCTGCCAAGCCCCCGCCCACGATCAGGGCATCGGTATATATGATCTTCATTTTTTCTGCTCCACATATCTTTTTCCATAATCATTCTGGTGTTCGTACCCTATTTTCATGTACGTACCCAGCGAAGCCAGTCCCAAAAGCAGATAGAGCCCCACCAGCACTTTTGCGATCTTTCGGCTTCTCTGCCTGTTGCCTCTGGGGTCCTTGCCGTCAAACCATCCCCACTTAATGATCAGTCTATAGACACCGATACCCGCATGCAGCACGACCGAGATCAGCAGCACCAGATACATTGGCCACATCCAGTCACTGTATATCCTGTCCGAAGAGGCATAAGGGCCGATATTTTCCGGCTGTGTCATCATCATATAGAGGTGGATGGAACCAAGGAAGAACATGATGAATCCCGTTGTGATTTGAATATACCACAGATTCGTATCATTATGGTTCAAAAGTGCTTTATGCTCAATGTAGCGTCTGTATTCACGGTAGGAGGAAGGAAACTTTCGCAAAGCGATTCCCGCATGCAGTATGAAAAGTGCAAAGATAATGAATGCCAGTACAGAAATGATAAGCGGTTCGCCTCCCTCTATGAACGGCTCTCCTTCAAACATCTTCGTGAGTCTGTACATGGCCTCTTTCCCCAGAAGGATGGATCCTTCAAAGACCAGATGGAACAGAATGAAAAGTGCCAGCAGCAATCCGGAGACACTCTGAAGAAAATCGATACGTGCAGGCATCCTGCTCTTATGTTTGGTTGTATCTTTGCCTGTTAATAGTTCAGTGACATACTCCCTGTTCAGCATAGTTATCCTTCTTCTTGTATAAATAATATCTATTATAACAAAATATCGAATATGCCAGCGTTAAAAAAAGGATTTCTCTCTATGTTTTTTATTTTTACGATTTTGTTGGAACAATAAGCCCCTTTTAACACTACCTTTTGTTATAATAAATAAATCTATTTGGAGTATATCATGTCAAAAAAATTAATTCTCATTATTGGTGCACCCGGTGCGGGGAAAACCAGTACACTCAAAATGTTCACGGAAAAATATCCTGACAGGATCAGCGGCTACTCAACGGGAGAACTGCTGAAAAAAGAAACCGAAAGCGGCAGCGCGATCGGACACATTATCAGCGGCTATTTCTTCAAAGGACAGCTGGTACCGACCGGTATTATTATTGACGTTATTTTCGATGCGATCAAAGCAGCACCGACAGATGTCGTTATGATCGAAGGTTTTCCGCGTAAAGAGAAACAGGTAAAGCTGTTTGGAGATGTACTCTTCAACCATCAAGAAATTGAACTGCTCAATGTCATTGAGATACAGGTCAGCGACGAAATGGGCAAAGAGAGATTTGAAGGGCCGGAAGATCTGTATAAAGCAGAATTAAAAGCATACAAAGAGACTATTGCAGCCATAGAAGAATATTACAGAGAGCATGACCTGCTCAAAGTGGTCGACGGGGAAAATCCTCAAGATGAAGTCTTTACCCAGATCGAAACGATCATACAGGAAAAAATATAAAGGGCTCCTCTAAAAATACTCTGCTGTTCTCTTCTAAGAACGGCAGGATCTTTTTACGCTTCTCCCCTAATCTGATAGGTAATGTCTCCTGCACCGAATGCAGAAATGAGTCCTTCACTGTATTCACGAATAACGTGTCCGTCTTTCAATACTTTCACCACGCCGTCTTCTTTGGTTACAGAGTCTGCCATCAGCAATTTATAGCGGCTGAAAGCCCCTTTAAGGTCAATATCCACTTCAAGTTCCCCTGCAGACCAGATAGGAAGTATCACCAGTTCATCCACACCTTCAAAGCATTCTACAAAAGCCGGCAGGTTATCGATGGTTCGTGAATATTTATGCGGCTGCCATATGACATCGATAGTATTGAAGTCCCGCATACGCTTATATGTCTGCAATGACTGCATGGTCACTTTGATCTCCGTAGGGTGGTGGCCGTAATCGTCTATGACGACCATCTGTTCCTGGTTCTGTACAATATCAAAACGTTTTTTGATCCCTTTGTAATGCAGAAGATTCGTTCGGATGTCCTCAATATCCTCACCCAGTTCCAATGCTGCCAAGATGGCCAACGCCGCATCCAGCGCAATATGTTCACCCAACCCGAATACATCAAAAGAACCCAGGTCCCGCAGTTCAAAACGTGTATGGGGCTCTCCGTTAAGCAAAACAAATGAAATATTCTTGATATCTTTGGAAGGGTAAAGTTTGATGCTTTCCAACTCAAGGGAAGCAAGGAATGTATCTTCGGCATTGATCACCCGTGTTTTCGCCAGG
>JALSTF010000208.1 GCA_026983895.1 Sulfurovum sp. | reverse complement strand
CTATGACACATACTTTTACGATACGTATCTCTTTTCACCGTGATAACAAAAAGATCTATCCGGGAATGTACACCAAAATACAGATAGAGTATGATCCTTCTTCCCTGGAATAGGGATCATTCATCGCACTTTTTCTTCTTTTTTGAGAAGAGGATATTTTTAAGGTTTTCTGTCAGTACACAGAGCATACCATCCTCTTCTTCCAGTTCATCCTTACATTCCTTCTCTATATGCGGATCAAGCGCTTTGGCATTGGCCATCAGTACAGGAATGAAAAAGAGCGCGACCAGTGTTGCCGCGATACTTCCGAAGATCAGCGCGATACCAAGCCCTCCGAAGATAGGGTCGGTAGAGAGCAGCAGAGAACCGAGAATGATCGCGACAGCGGTCATCAGGATCGGTTTGGCCCGCGTCGCTGTCGAAACAGCGATCGCACGGTGTTTTTCCATACCGTCATGCATGAGCGAACGGGAAAAATCGATCAGGAGCAGCGAACCTCTCGCACTGATACCCATAAGCGAAATGAACCCTATCAGCGAAGTTGCCGTAAGGAAAAAGTGCACATCACCGAACCAAAGCGAGATCTTGTCCGTGACCCAGTGGCCGACGATCACCCCGATGATCGAAAGGAACGATCCGGCAAGTACTATCCCGCTCAGAGCAAATGATTTATAGTAAACCACCATCAGCAGGAACATCAGGATCAGCGCCGCGATAAAGGCACCGCCTAGGTCACGAAACGTATCGAGAGAGACTTTCATCTCTCCATCCCAGCGTATCAATACCTTCTGCCCTGTCTGTTTGTCCACTGCATTGAGGTCAAACATATAGGTACTGATCCCAGGCGTTTTAGTGAGGTTGAATTCATTCTTCAGCTCTTTAAGCATTCTATCCCGTGAATCCAGCAGAGGGTAGACCTGCGAAACCATATCGCATTCTGCCGTGATGATCGCCATGTTCTTCAAATCTTTTCTGAAGATCGTCGGGCTTGAAGGCATCTCTTTGACATCCACTATTTCGATCAGGGGTACCATCATCCCTCTTTTGTTCATCAGTTTCAAAGAGGAGAGCTTGTTTTCCAAGGTACCTTTACTGTCACCTCGTACGATACGTGAGTCATTGTCAAGACGAACGAAAATAGGGATCTGATCCTGTTGGTTCTTCGTATTCTTAACAGCGACAGGCATGCCTTTGAATGCCAGATAAATGATCTGATTGACTTGATCCACACTCAGGCCGCTGCGAATGATCTTCTCCTTTTTGGGTGAGAGCATATAGGTTTTATAGATATCGTCAAGCATGATATCCACATCGACAAGGCCTTCCGTATTGGCAAGTATACCGGCTACCCTTCCCGCCATATGTCTGAGAAGTTTCTGGTCTTTGGCATAAAGCTCCACGACGATCGTCGCAAGAGTAGGAGGGCCGGAAGGCATTTCGATGAAGCGGATACTCGTAGAATCGACGATCGATCCGCAAGCCTTTTGGATCCTCGGGCGGACACGGTGCACCATCTTGTAGGAAGGTTCATCCCGATTGTGTTTGTCGGTGAGATTGACCACGATCTCCGCCTGATTCTGAAGACGTTTGAAGGCACTTCCCTTGACCAGGCCCGCGTAGTCCAGCGGTGCACCCTGCCCCAGGAATACTTCCATATCTGTAATTTCAGACTCTTTTTCCATTTCCCGGACAACACACTCTGCGACCTGTTTGGTCTCTTTGATAGAAGCATTGGTCTTGGTATCGATATAGATCGTGAAGGTATTGGCACTTTTACCCGGAAGCATCTTCGCACGCACCAGTTTGGTAGGGATCATCATGATAGATCCCATCAATGAGGCCAGGACAAGACCAATGACGATCCATCGGTTGCGGCGGCTGGTAATGATACGGTAGAGACGGTCTTCAAATTTCATCATTTGGATGCCTCCTTCGTTCCTGTATCTTCACTTTCATGTTCTGCCTCTTCCTTTTGATGTTCATGGATACGGTGTTCGATCACTTCCGCTTTTATCTTTTTGAAGTTAATGAACTTGCGCGCCATATAGGGTGCAAACACATACGCCACAAAAAGTGATACAGCCAGTCCCACCGGGACATTGAGCGGGATGGGTTTCATGAACTGCCCCATCATACCGCCGACGAACCCCATGGGCACCATGGTCAGAATGATCGCGATGGTCGCGATATTCGTCGAGGGTCCTATCTCATCCGTCGCCTGGATAATGATCTCATCTACACTCTTTTTCTCGATATCCAGATGCAGCCTCCGGTGTATATTTTCAATAACAATGATGGCATCATCGACAATCAGCCCCAGGCTCAAAAGAAATGCGAACAGGGTGATACGGTTGATGGTCTGGTCCGTCAGCTGTGCGATGAACAGCGTGGCCGCCAATATCATCGGTACGGCAATCGTTACGACCATGGACTCACGCAGGCCAAGGAACGGGATGAGGATCAGCATGATGATGAAAATAGTGATCTCCAGATGGTGCACCAGTTCATTGACCGCTTCATCTGCCCGTTCCCCGTAATTTCGCGTGATGATGAATCCCACACCTGCTTCATTGAGCTCTTTTTTCGCTTCGTTTATCTTTTTTATTGCTTCTTCCGCGATCTTGACAGCATTGGTCCCTTTGAGTTTCGAAACCGTCATCGTGATCTGGTCTTTGAGAGAGTGATACTGCACAGGCTCTTTGGAGAGTTCCCCCTCCTCCGTCATTCTATGTTCATTTTTGCGTATTTTGTCCGGATCGGTATCCATATCCTTCTGGTAGCCTATTTTCGCACTCTGATAATTCTGTATATCATAACTGTATTCGACATCGGCAATATTCTTCAGGTAGATAGGCGACCCCATATACTGTGCAATGATAAGTTCTTTAAGGTCATCGATCGTGTCGATAGCATTTTCCACACCGAAGACCACCAGTTTTCCTTTTCCGTCCTGCGTATCGATCATCGGAGCATTGGTGGAGATGGATTTGATAGCATGGGCGACCTGCCCGAGTGAAATATGGTAGGCGGCCAGTTTGTTCAGGTCGATCAGCACATTGAACTGCGGCCGCTTGACCCCCTTCAGGGTGGTTTTGGAAACATTGTCCAGGGCATTGATCTCCTGCTGAAGTTCACGAATGACCTTATAGAGTTCAACAGTATTCTGCTTGCGATGGGGCAGCTGATAGAAAGCTGCGGTCAGGATAGGGATATCGATATCGATATCAAAAGGTTTGACTAGCGGAGGCATCGTGCCTTTAGGCAGCTGATCCATGTTCTGCATGACTTTGTCATAAAGCTTCAGGTTCGACGATTCCCTCTCCTCGCCAATAAAATATTGGACATTAACCATCCCGAAATTGTTCATGGCCGTACCGTAGATATGTTCAACCCCTTTGATCTCCCGTATACGCCGTTCCAGCGGTTTGATGATGACATTGAGTATCTCTTTGGGAGAAGCACCCGGCATCGCTACCAGCACGGCACCGCCGCTGACCTGTATCTGCGGGTCTTCTTCCCTTGGCATGGTCTGAAGTGCAACAAATCCGAGTAACAGGATCGCAATGGCCAGAATAGGCGTAAGCGGGTTACTCAAAAAGATCTTTGAAAGATGTCCGGCGATATTTTTTATTTTGTAAACTTCCATAAATAGATTATATCTATTTTAATTGATAAGTATAAATTTAATTTATTAAATTGAATAAATTATATCACACTGTACCCATACTTAACATCTCTTCAAGGGTAACCTTCACATTCTTTCCCAAGGCATTCACATCATAACCCCCTTCAAGAAAAAAGAGACAGGGTACCCCGGCGCTTTTCAGGATACATCGTACGATCCTGCGTATGCCTTCTGTTGTGACATTGAGCTGCGCAAGAGGATCACTTTCATGCAGGTCATACCCTGCCGATACCAGCATAATATCGGGATCGAAGTGTTCGACACAGGGCTTCAGATCATTCTCATAAATATCCAGAACCTCTTCATCTCCACTGTCAGGCATGACAGGATGATTGGAAGTATACCCTTCGCCTTTCCCTCTGCCTGTTTCATTTTCCATTCCCGTTCCCGGGTAGGCAAAGGCTTGATGGGAAGAAAAGTAAAATACGGTATCATCCTTATAGAAAGTATCCTGCGTACCGTTGCCGTGGTGTACATCAAAGTCAATGATCATCACTTTCCTGTAGCCCTGTTCCTGTGCATACCTGGCCGTGAGGGCAATGTTATTGAAAAGACAGAACCCCATGGAGCGTACAGGTGTAGCATGATGTCCGGGAGGGCGCACTGCACAGAAAGCCCTCTCGAACTTTCCGGCTTTTAACCCATCCACCGCTGCCACCCCTGCACCTGCGGCAGCCACAGCAGCCTGGTAGGAATACTCACTGCATACCGTATCGCTGTCGATGGCGCGATGTGCCAGAGAGGCTTCAACCACTGTTTCGATCTGCTCCGGAGCATGGACCCGCTCAAGCATTTGCCTCGATACAGCCAGCGGTGCAAGGACCATCAGTTCCTTTTTCAACGGTGCGATCGCCTCTTCAATCGCTTCAAGACGGAACTTGGATTCCGGATGTCCTGGCCCTGTATCGTGCGCCAGATAGATCGGATCCGTAATGTAGGCGACTTTTTTCACAAAAGCCTCTTCAATGCATCTATTTCCAGACGAAGTGTTCTGACCTCATCTTCCAGTATGTCGACACGACGCAGAAGCCCTTTGCTTTCCGACACATTTCCGTTTTGCTCTGTTGTGACTGTAGCATTTGCGACTGGGGCCGTTTTCTGCTCTTCTTCAAGAATATACACTACATTTTTCCCGTGTTCCTCCACCGTCTCGCTCTTGACTTTGCCGCTTTTGACCAGCTTAACGACCTGGAACATGCTCATTTTGTGCTTCACTGCATAGCTTTTCAGCGTCATTTTTCCCATAGCTTCCCTTTTTAAAGGGCACCTCTAATAATGGGTAATGTTGTGAGTATCACCTATTTTTAGAGGTGCCCTAAATAATATTCACGGTTAGTTTACACTATTTTGATATAATCTTCAAAACGAATAAAGGGCACCTTTAATCATAGGTGCCCTAAAAAAGGATAGCACAATGCAAAAAAACACTTTGAGGCACTTTTCTCTGATAACAGTATTTCTCCTGATCTTCTCTTCTTTCTCTTTCGCTGACTTCGTGGATGAGCCTGCAGAGATCATCGATGCCAATGCAAATGCAGCCATCCAGCTTTTCTATAAAGACGTAAAAGGAGGAGAAGCCTTCCTCTCAAAAGTCAAAGGATACCTTGTCTTTCCTTCGGTCGTCAAAGCCGGTTTCGTGGTCGGAGGGAAATATGGTGAAGGCGTACTGAGGGTCAATGGGAAAAGTGTTGCCTATTACAGTATCGCAGCAGGATCCGTAGGTTTTCAGATGGGCGTGCAAAAAGCTTCCTACATTATCGCATTTGTTTCACAGGATGCACTGGACAAGTTCATCCGAAGCAACGGCTGGGAAGCCGGTGTTGACGGTGCCATCACTGTAGCCAAATGGGGTGCGGGAACAGATATCAGTACGATCTCTTATAAAAACCCTATTTATGGTTTCGTGTTTGGAGAAAAGGGTCTGATGTACAATCTCAGCCTTGAAGGGACAAAATTCACCAAGATCAAGCGTTAAACCTCTTTTATAACTGCACTTTCGGCAAAGCTTCCATATATCGGGACACCGAATGGGCAAAGCCCATCCAGCTGCGCTAACGCTGAGTTGACTTCAGCAGTCGGCTCACGCAACTGGTTGCGTTCTTAGTTGAACCTCGTTTTATAACTGCATTTTTGACAAAGCTCTTCGACGGCTTTGCCCTCCCTGAACCCTTGCAGCATAGTCTGTGTCCTGTTGTTTGAAAGTATCATCTCCAACCTCTCTTCTTTCATGTCCCCCAGTTCTATGACCCCGTCACAGTCCAGGCAGCACGGTACTACTTTTCCGCTTGCAAGTATGGCGATGTGAGAGCTTAAACCCTGACAGGTCCCGTCTCCGTACACAGTGTTGTTCAGCGAGGGCCATTCGAAATAATTATCGAAATGTACCCGTATCTTGTTTGCCAGGCGTATGGACTTCGGCCTATCCCGGTAGATCTCATCCAGATCGAGTATCGTTCCGAATGCTTCGGAAAGTGTTGCAAAGAGGGTTTCATTGAAATCCCTTTCACTCATCATTTCATCAAAATTCCAAACACGCAGGTTGATGAACAGATCTACATCTTTTTCAAGTTTTGCATGGCAGAGGTCAAGAACAGGCGATATGTACTGCTTGAAACTCAGCGCTGTATCATTTTTATTGTAACTGTTCAATGATATGTTTATCTGTTTTACCGCAGGATGAAAGAGCGTCTCATAACGCTGTTTTTTCAGAAAATAGCCGCTCGTCGTCAGCATCGCTTTCATACCATGCTGATGGATAATATCGAGATACTTTGAAAGGTTCGCGAGTGTCAGCGGATCACCCACCACATGACAGGCGATCTCTCTGGTGTACGGTTTGAGCTGCTCTATCACAGCGTTGAAGAACGGAAGGTCCATTTGTCTGGAAGGCAGTGCTTTCGTGGGACAAAAAGAACAGCTGAGACCGCAGACATTGGTGATCTCTACATAAACTCTATAAAACTTCACTTTCGCATACAGCCTGAAAGGTCACTGATATTTTTGGCTGCACGGATACATGGCATTTTCGCATCAAGTGCTTCGATATTCTCATCGAACTCATCGAGTATGCGGTTTTTGGCTTTGCTGTCCCAGGTATCGATATCATTCTCATCCTCTTTGACCATTTTGGATTTAAAGTCGTTGATCTCGTCGATGCAATCATTGGCTTCGAGCTTATCATCAGATGCCTGCAGGCATTCACGTGCACGCTTCATGCTCTCAAGCATTTCAGGCAGCAGGGTTTTCTGTCTCTCGAAGATATGTGCTCCCAGCCTGTTGAGATACTGTCGTTTCAGTTTTTTCACTCGGATCCCCTGCTTCTGGTCTATCTCATGCAGCATTTCACTCAGATATTTTGAGATCTCTTCAGGGCCTTTTTTCTGTTTGATGCTTGTTTTGAAAAGTGCGATCTTCTGCGTAGGGAAATTGGGGATATTGCATTCTTCCGTACTGATATCAATGTTTTCCTCAACGGCAAGCGCTTTCTTTTCATAGGATATCCCGAAGAGTTCTTTCTCAATAAGCAGGGGGATGCCTTTATACAGGCAGATGCGTACCCCTTTTTTTGTCCAGACATCACAGCGTTTCCCGGCTATCATATCTTTACCGTCTTTACGCATCCCTTCTTTCATATTCAGCAATCCTCTGCCTTTGGGAAGTGCCCTTTCACGGATCACTTCTTTGTCATAATCGACATTGAACTCCTGCTTTTCATCATATTTCACACAGGTGGAGAACTTTTCTGTATTGCGCAAAGCCCCGGAAGTACTCTCTTCAACCTCTTCTTCCACCAGCGCCCTCTTCCCCCAGTCACGAAAGCGAAGCACTCCCTCACCTACGATCGTCAAATTAAGATCCGGCGCCAACACTCCGCCGCCATGAATACTGTAAACGATCTTCCCGGATTTGAGTTTGTACTCCTGCGTGGGGGTCTGGGCTGCACAAAGCAAAAGGCTCCCCGCAAAGAAAAGCAGAGTACCTGTTCCGATCTTTAAAAATGTAGACATGACTTCCCTTCAAAGCCCGATACGGCTGTTAAATAGAGAGTATTGTAGCATAAAATGTGTTTGGGAGGTTAATGGGGTAGGACAAAGTGTGTATGCTGTCTGATATTTGCGTTCCCACGCTCAGCGTAGGAACGAGTTAAGACCACCACTAAACCAAGTGGCTGTTTATAGGACTTTAATCCTTGTTCTAGTCAGGGCATTGGAATTTCAAATGCATCTATTGATATATTGTATGGCTCACTATCTTCTATGCCATCATTCACAACCAGCATGATCTCATATGTTCCCTCCTTGTTCACTTCTAGATCTGTATTTTCCGATGTAGGGTCAGATAAAGTTGCATTGCTTCCTTGAGGTTGTGCTGTAACCGTCCATTGATAAGACAAACTATCTCCATCGGCATCTGTACTATACGATGCAGTCAGTGCTGCAGAATCATGTATGTCCATAGCATATTTATCTGCTCTTGCGTCTGCTACAGGCGCATGATTTATACTAATCTGAATATTATCTGGTGTACTATCAAACTCACCATCATTCACAATTAATGATATTGTATAGGTTCCTGCTGCATCTGCACTAAACGTCGGTTTTTTATCTGTTGGGTCAGAAAGTGTTACATTCGCATCCGAGGAGGGCTTGGAGACTACACTCCATACATATGTCAGATCATCTCCGTCAGGATCTGAACTGCCAGAACCATCAAGCTGGACATTTTCATTGATGGTAATCCCATTTTGATCTACTCCCGCATCAGCCACAGGCGCATGATTGCTCGGCGGCGGCGGGGTTGCTGTTTTGGTCGTAATATGTACACTGTCCTCTGCACTGTCAAGCTTCCCGTCATTGACCACAAGGGAGATGGTATAGGTCCCTGCCCTGTCAGCTGTGAAGGTCGGATGTTTGTCCGCTGCATCTGAAAGAACCGCTGTGCTTCCTGCCGGTTTGACGGTCATTGTCCACTGGTAGGTCAGTGCATCACCATCTGGGTCCGTACTTCCCGAACCGTCAAGGGTCACTGCCGCACCGATGCTTACATTGGTCTGATCCTCTCCCGCATTGGCTACCGGAGCATGGTTATCTGGCGGTGTTGGGGTCGGTGTCGGAAGTTCAACGCCCAGTTCATCTGCCA
>JALSTF010000207.1 GCA_026983895.1 Sulfurovum sp. | reverse complement strand
CGGTAGTTGCCCAGACGACCAGAAAGCCGGAAGATTATCTCAAAGTGGTCAATGCATTGGTCCTTTCGCATAAGGAAGTACGTGTTTTCAATACAATATGCAATGCAACATTCGAGAATCAGGATGCGGCAGCAGTACTGGCAAAAGATGCCGATGTGATGATCGTCATCGGAGGGAAACACTCTTCCAACACCAAGCAGCTCCACTCCATCTGCCTGACCTATTGTGATGACAGTTATCTGATAGAGAATGAGAGAGAACTGGAGTCAGAGTGGTTCCAAGGCAAATCGCTTTGCGGTATCTCAGCAGGTGCTTCGACACCGGATTGGATCGTACAAAATGTAATTGACGGGATACAGGAGAGAGTATCTGTTGAAAAGGCGGACAGTGAATAGCCTCACACTCGAACCGATAAAACGTATTGAGGGAGAGGTCAATCTTCCGGGCTCCAAAAGTCTTTCCAACCGCGTTCTGTTGATCGCTGCCCTGGCAGAAGGACGGACGCACATCACCAACCTGCTTGAGAGTGATGATACCCGGCATATGCTCAATGCCCTGAAATCATTGGGTGTCAAGTATACACTTTCAAAAGAGGGAACAGAGTGTGTAATGGAAGGCAACGGAGGAGCGTTCATCTGCAATGAACCACTGGAGCTTTTTCTGGGAAATGCCGGTACGGCAATGCGGCCGTTGACCGCAGCTTTGACTCTGGGAAAAGGAGAGTTTATCCTGACGGGTGAGCCGAGAATGAAAGAACGCCCTATCGGTCATCTGGTAGAAGCACTCAAAAGTGCAGGTGCCGACATTACCTATCTTGAGAAGGATGGATATCCTCCGCTGAAGATCATTGCAAATGGGCTGAAAGGCGGTGAGGTGGAAATAGACGGAACGATCTCAAGCCAGTTCCTGACCGCTTTGCTGATCGCGGCACCTATGGCAGAGAATGATATGCATATTGCGATCAAGGGGGAACTGGTCTCCAAACCCTATATCGATATTACCCTGAATATCATGTCCCGTTTCGGTGTGAAGGTGCTTAACGAGCATTATGAGAAGTTCACAGTCAAAGGCTCCCAGAAATACAGATCAGCGGGAAAATACATGGTTGAAGGAGATGCCTCTTCGGCTTCTTACTTTCTTGCGGCTGCTGCCATCAAAGGCGGAACGGTCAAGGTCACTGGTATAGGAAAACACAGTGTGCAGGGTGATGTGGCTTTTGCAGATGTATTGGCAGAGATGGGAGCAAATGTAGAGTGGGGAGATGACTATATCTCAGTAAGCAGGGGAGAGCTTCACGCGGTCGATATGGATTTTAACCATATTCCTGATGCTGCGATGACCATTGCTACGACAGCGCTTTTTGCAGAGGGCACGACTACGCTGAGAAATATTTATAATTGGCGTGTAAAGGAAACGGATAGACTATACGCGATGGCAACAGAACTGCGTAAAGTAGGTGCAGTAGTAGAGGAGGGTGAAGACTATCTTCGAATTACTCCACCAAAACAACTCAAACATGCAGCCATTGACACTTATGATGACCATAGAATGGCGATGTGTTTTTCCCTTTTGGCACTCGACCCTGTTTCGGTTACGATCAATGATCCGGAGTGTACAGCCAAGACATTCCCTGCCTATTTTGATGTGCTGGAGAGTATTTCTGTACATTGAACCGGGCTCCGGCCTCTAACGATCTCTCCCAATTTCCCCTTCAATCAGCATTTTTATAAAAAAAACAGGTATAATAACGCAAAATTTGTGTACACATAAGGATAGGTATGAAGTTCGAAGATATCGAAATAGAAGATGTAGATTTTGAGGCGATGCTTGAGGAATCGTTTAAAAAATCAGAGTCAAGAAGTGATTTGGTTACAGGTACGGTCGTCAAGATCGATGAAAAAGACAATTTGGCAGTGGTTGATATCGGCGGCGGAAGAGATGCGAATCTGGCACTGGATGAGATCAGGGACGAAGAAGGGAACATCAAGTTCAATGTCGGTGACGAGATTGAAGTAATGAACCAGGGAAGAGGACGTATTTCCTACAAAGCGGCACTTAGCAGGGCAGCATTGAACGAATTTATTTCTGAGTACGATGAAGAACAGGAATATATCATTGAAGGTGTCGTGACTAAAAAGAACAAAGGCGGATATGTTGTAGAAGTGGACGGTCTTGAATTCTTCATGCCTCGTACACTCTCTTATCTTTCATCCAAGATCGATCCGATCGGCAAGAAGGTCAAAGCAGTGATCGTAAAAGTCGACAAGGATAAAGGTTCTGTCGTTGTTTCAAGAAAAGAGCTTATCGAAAGAGACAAAGCGAAAACAGATGAGATCGTAGCCGAGCTGCTTGAGAACAAAGAGCCTGTTGTCGGTACGATCAAAAAGATCACTTCATACGGTATGTTCGTAGATGTAGGCGGTATGGACGGGTTGGTCCATTATTCACAGATCTCACACAAAGGGCCTGTGAATCCTTCCAAATATTTTGAAGAGGGTGATGAAGTAAATGTTGTTGCACTTGAGTATGACAAGAAAAAAAGACACCTTTCCCTTTCTATAAAAGATGCAAATCCTGATCCCTGGACAGATATCGACTCTATTATCGGCGTAGGAGATACTGTTACTGCGACGGTTTCCAACATTGAGCCTTATGGTGTGTTTGTTGACCTTGGTGAAGATCTTGAAGCATTCCTTCATGTTTCAGAGATCTCATGGGATAAGAACGTGAAACATCCGAAAGACTATTTGGACAATGGCGAAGAGATCAATGTTGAAGTGATCGAGATCGACAAAGAGGGCAGAAGACTCAGAGTCAGCCTCAAAAGCCTGCTTCCAAAACCTATGGATGCCTTCACACAGCAATACAGGGTCGGTGATATCGTTAAAGGCACGGTTACCTCTATCACAGATTTCGGTGCATTTGTAAAAGTAGGTTCTGTAGAAGGTCTGCTTCATAACCAGGAGATCTCATGGGACAAGAGCAAGAATGCAAAATCTGAACTTGCTGTAGGCGACGAAGTGGAAGTGAAGATCATCAAGATCGACAAAGATGCAGGGAAGATCTCTTTGAGCAAGAAAGCGCTTGAAGATTCTCCGATCAAAGCATTTGCGCAGAATCACAAGAACGGTTCTATTGTGACCGGTACAGTGAAAGACAAAAAAGACTTTGGTGTGTTCATTGCACTTGAAGACAACGTCGATGCATTGATCAGAACAGAAGATCTCTATCCGTTAAAATTTGACGAGATCGAGAAAGGGCAGGAGATCAAAGGTGTGATCTCCTTCATTGACGAGAACAATGACAGGATCAGAGTTTCCGTTAAGAAACTTGAGCGTCAGGAAGAAAGAGAAGCCATGGAGCAGCTCAACCTTAATCAGGATGACAGCATGACACTCGGTGATGCTTTCGGTGACAAATTCAAAAAATAGCACCATATCGGCTCGCCTTTTGCGGCTGGCCCACTTCAAAGTACCCCGTACTTAAAACAATCCAATATAAAAGGTTTCCAAATGTCAAAAAAAACAATTGTTGTTTGTGACCATATTCATCAAAGCGGTTTGGACATTCTTGCGAATGACAGCGAGATCGAACTGATCAATGCAGCGGATGAACCTAAAGACAAACTTGTTGCAGAGATCATTCCTTTGGCAGATGTGGCTATTACACGTTCATCTACGGATGTCGATGATGCATTTCTTGCAGCCGCACAGAAGATAAAAGCCGTCGTACGTGCCGGTGTGGGTGTGGATAATGTGAATATTCCGGGTGCGAGCAAGCAGGGGATCGTTGTGATGAACGTACCTACAGCCAATACCATCGCAGCGGTGGAATTGACATTGGCACATATGCTCTCCTGTGTGAGACAATTCCCTTATGCACATAATAATCTCAAGCTTGACCGTGTCTGGAGAAGACAGGACTGGTACGGTACGGAGCTTAAAGACAAGAAACTGGGGATCATCGGTTTTGGTAACATCGGTTCACGTGTAGGAAAACGTGCCAAAGCATTTGAAATGGATGTCCTTGCATACGATCCATATATCGATGGAAGCAAAGCGACCGATCTCGACATTGGTTATACCAAGAATTTTGACGATATCCTTGCCTGTGATATTATTACGATCCATACACCAAAAACAGAAGAGACCATCGGTATGATCGGAAAAGAAGAGATCGCAAAAATGAAAGACGGTGTGATCCTTATCAACTGTGCCCGAGGTGGTCTCTATAATGAAGATGCACTGCTTGAGGGATTAAAATCCGGGAAGATAGCGATGGCGGGTATCGATGTGTTCAATAAAGAACCGGCGACGGACCATCCGCTTCTCGATCTCAACAATGTAACGGTAACCCCGCATCTTGGTGCGAATACCAAAGAATCACAGAAAAACATTGCAACACAGGCTGCGGAAAATGCTATTGCGGCGGCAAAAGGGATCGCGTATCCGAATGCGCTGAATCTGCCGATCAAAGAAAATGAACTTCCAGACTTTGTCAGGCCATATCTTGAATTGATTCAAAAAATGGGGCATTTATCTGCACAGGTCACCAAATCAGCAGTAAAGTCCATCAAGGTGACAGCAAAAGGTCCTGTGGCGGATTATTTAGCTTCCATGCAAACTTTTGCGACCGTAGGGGCATTGACCGAGTCACTTGCTGATCAGGTCAACTATGTGAATGCAGAGTTTGTAGCCAAAGAACGCGGTATAGAACTTACGAATGAAGTGTTGCCGAACACCAGCGGCTTTACCAATAAAGTAGCTCTCAAGCTGACAACGGCAGATGGCATGTTCTCGATTGCCGGAACGGTATTTGATGATACAGTACAGCGTATCATTGAAATTGATGATTATATCCTTGATGTAGAGCCAAAAGGGACCATGATCTTCTTTAGAAATACCGATACTCCGGGCGTGATCGGTGATGTGGGCAAGATCCTTGCGGAGAATGGTCTCAATATCTCAGATTTCAGACTTGGGCGTGACACTAAACAGCAGGCACTTGCCGTTGTACGTGTGGATGGTCAGGTTTCCAAAAAAGTTTTGGATGCACTCTCCAAACTGGATGCCTGTATCAGCGTAAGTTACGCAACACTCTAAACAAAGATACAGGTTCAGCCTGTATCGGTCTTTTTATCATCCTACACTCTTATTGGATATACGATATACAGCATATTCAATTTTGATGATGAAAAACATCCATTTTCTTCATTAGATTAAATTAATTTTGATATAATTCACGCAAATAATACGAAAAAATGCAGGATATCTCTACATCTTGTGCTATAATAAACGATTATATTAAGGAGTTACGTCTATGATACGAAGAGTAATACTGTTGGTCTCTCTTTCTCTGCCGCTTATGGCAGGGCTGAAGAACCTGTCCCTCCATCAGGCACTGGGCATGGTGAAACATGATAATCTGGAAGTGAAGGTTGCCCGTTTCAGCGAACAGATGAAAGCGACGGAAGTAAAAGTAGCGGAAGGGATGAACTACGGTAGTCTGGATGTCAGCCTTTCTGCCATGCGTTCGAACGATGCACTGAATGTGTTCGGTTTTAAACTGATGGACAGAGAAGCGACATTCGGCGATTTCGGTTTTAGTGAATTTCTCGGTCCGTTGGGTCAAGCGTTGGAAGGCGCGAACAGCGGAATGCTGCCTCCGGGTTTTTCCCAAAGCCTGGATGGGCTTCTTCAGGTACAGCCCAATGATCTCAACTATCCTGCCGCAAGAAACAATTACCAGACCAAACTCTCTTATATGCTTCCGATCTATACCGGCGGGAAACTGACGGAATATAAGCATATCATGGAATCTATGTACCGCATGAGCAAATATGATACACAGAAAGTGCTCAATATGAAAATATATGAGGTCAAAAAAGCTTTTTACGATATTTCTCTGGTTGAGCGGTATATCTACAACCTTTCTAAGATCACAAAAAATATTAAACGGCTCGAAGGTGTGATACATGCTATGGAAAAAGAGGGCTATACCAAAGAGACAGACCTTTTGGAAGTACAGGCACGTGAAGCAGAAGCACAAAGTATGTACAATCAGGCAAAACTCAATAGAGACTTGGCTTATCAGTTCCTCTCTTTTTTGCTTAACAGGGAAGTCAGTTCCATAAAAAAAGTGAGTGCCAAAGCGCCTATGCCGCATGTGGACAAGTATGTATTGGAGCACAACAATATTGACATACAGAAAGCCAAGTTGGGACTCCGGATCTCTGAAATGGCTGTCGAAGCGGAAAAGTCGAGTTTGCTTCCTTCCGTGGGCGGATTTGCAGAGTACAGCAGTGCAGACAATGTCCTTTTTAATGATTTTACCGGAAAAGATTCCTATACGGTCGGGGTACAGGCAAAGTGGAATATCTTCAACGGTGGGCAGGATGATGCAAGGCTTGAAAAAGCGAAACTCAAACGTCTTCAGGTACGTGAACAGGTGGAGTTGGCCAGAAAAGGTATCGCACTGCAGGCTACCAAACTGAAAACGGAGATCTTGAGTGCCGATGCTGACATCAAAAGTTATAAAAAACAGCTTGAATTTGCCAAAAGAGTGTACGAAAATTACAGCAGCAGATACAAAGAAGGCATGGCATCAATCACAGATGTGCTGATACAGCAGTCCAAAGAACTTGAGTCGCTTTTGAAACTGCTGACAGTCGTGAACAAAAGAAATACCAAAGTATTTGAACTTGAAAGTATCATTAATATAGGAGGGGATGTATGAGAAAAATAGCAATACTCATCGCGGCAGTGTTGGTGACAGTACTGAACGCTGTAGAAGTCGACCTGAGCGGTTCAGTAGTATCGGACAATCAGAAGATGATGACAAGCCGATATATGGGTTATGTCAAAAAAATGGCAGTTTCCGAAGGTGATATCGTTAAAAAAGGCCAACTGCTTTACGAGATCGACTCCAAAGACATCGAGGCAGCGGAGAGGCAGGTTGACCTGGCAGTCTCCCAGGCGAGACTGGCTTTGCAAATGAACAAGAACCAGTACAACAATGTCCTGTTGAACCTGGCACGCCATGAGCGTCTCTACAAAAAGAAAATGGTTTCAAAATATGAACTTGAAAACCTTCAATTGATGGCCAAGAACCTTAAAGATATGGTCACTATCGCACAGGAGCAGGTCAAACAGGCAGAAGCAAAGAAACAGGAAGTACTGAACCAATATAACTATCTGAAGATCACGGCTCCCAATGACGGTGTGATCGTTGCCAAAAAACTCAATGAAGGAGAAATGGCGATCCCCGGGATGCCTGCGGTTATCCTGACCGATTTGAGCCGTCTGAAGATCGTGGCAGAGATAGCAGAGATACAGCTTCCCTATATTCATCTTGGAAAAAAAGTACAAGTAGAGATCCCTTCACTGGGCTTGAAAACTGAAGGAACGATCTCTTCCATCATTCCAAATTCCAATCCCATGACACATAAATTCAAGATCAAGATATCGTTTGATCATAAAGGCAAATCGGTCTATCCCGGAATGTATGCCAAGATCGTGATAAAGTAGGTACCATGGCTAAAAATAATGAATATCAGGTTACGGATTATGCCGGCAAGCTGGCTAAAGGATTTTTGCGGAACCCTTTGACCGCTGTGCTGGGGGCTTTCCTCCTTCTTATGGGATATTTGGCACTCAATATCATGCCAAGGGAAGAAGATCCCCAGATTGCTATTTCCGGCGGTGCGGTCGTTGTTGCCATGCCCGGTGCATCACCGCGCGAGATTGAAAATATTATTGTCAATCCCCTGGAGCGGAAACTGAGAGAGGTCAAGGGTATAGAACATATCTACGGACAGGCATATAACAATTATGCTATTGTCAGCGTTATGTATTATATTGGAGAGAACAGGGAAGATTCGAACCTGAAACTCTATGACAAAGTGATGCAAAATATGGATCTTATGCCCAAAGGGGTGATGCAGCCATTGATCAAACCTTTCGATATCGATATCGACATTCCCATCATGACCGTGGCGTTCTATGCCAAAGATCCCAAGGTGGATGATGTCAGGCTGTTCGAGATCGTACGCAAACTGCAGCAGAAGATCAATGCCGTAGACAATGTCGCCAAAACAACGCTGAAAGGCGCAAGAAAAGCACAGTATAACATACAGGTGGATATGAGCAGGCTTTCAGCCTATCACCTTTCTCTGGGGCAGATCATGAAGGCGGTACAGTCTGTCGCTGTGGATGTTCCCGATGTCAAAGGGCGGACAAAAAAGAATGAACTGGTGGTATTCGGTGTAAAGAATGCTATTGAAAATGTCAAGGATGTCGGTTCTGTGATCGTCGCACAGTATATGGGGTCACCTATTTACCTCAGAGATGTAGCCAAAGTCACAGAAGGGGTGGATATCCAGAATTTCAAAACGGCCAAAGTACTGTTCAAGAAAGATGCGAATGCAACTTCTCTCGGCAAAGAACACAGTCAGGTCACACTCACGATCGCCAAACTTGCCGGAACCAATGCGGTATTTGTAGCCGATGATGTCCTTGATGTGCTCAAAGAACATGATGCGGAATTTGCCAAAGAAGGTGTAGGGTACCTGGTAACACGGAACTATGGTGAACGTGCGAATGAAGCGGTCAATGAACTGATGATGCACCTTGTTATCACTATTGTCATTATTGCTTTGATGCTTGTTTTTGCTTTGGGATGGAAAGAGTCGCTGATCGTGACCTTTACGGTACCGGCGATTCTGGCGATCACCCTTTTTGTGGCTTATCTTTCCGGACAGACGATCAACCGTATTACCCTTTTTGCTTTCCTTCTCTCTCTGGGTCTGCTGGTAGATGCGGCGATCATTGTGATC
>JALSTF010000206.1 GCA_026983895.1 Sulfurovum sp. | reverse complement strand
GTAATTTTTCCCGTCAATCTCAAAATAATTGGCATCATAACTGAACTGTTCGATATTTGTCTTGAACTCCCCTTTTCTTAAAAGCCCTATCGCCTCGGAGAGTGTCTCTACTGCTATAAAATCCACTCCGGATATATGACTCAGATAGCTGATGGACTCTTTGGGAACGATCGCTCTTTTGATCAGTCCCTGCTCTTTAAGAGACAGGATGATGGGAAAGATAAGCGAAGAGCTTTTGACACGCCCGTCAAGACCGAGTTCTCCAAAAACAAAAAGTCCTTTTTCCTCAAATGCTCTTTTGTTCAGTGCGACCAGAAGCGCAAGAGAGAGGTCAAACTGGGTACCGTTTTTTTTGATATCACTCGGGGAAAGGTTGATCGTTATCTTTAATGGAGGAAAGACAAAATCATTGGTAAGCAGCGCGGACTTCACTCTCTCTTTTGCCTCCTGAATATCACTCGATGCCAGGCCCACTACGGAAAATCCAGGCAAGCCTTTCGTAAAGGTAGCCTCAACCTCAATGACCTTTGCACTGACACCCTCAAGTGTCGCACAGGCCAGACGGTTCACGATAGAAGGCTGCTTCTCTTTGACTTTGATCTTTTTGGATTTGGTTTCTGGTGGAAGGTTACCACTATGCGTTTTTGCATTCATAGTGAGAGTATGACACAGGAAAAGAGCTTGATGTCAAAAATATGACATATTGACATATTTTTACATCAGGAAAGGGTTTACAGCTTAAGAGGCTTTCTGCCGCTTCGCCCACTCTTTTTCAAATTTTTTACGTTTAAGGAAGGAGAGTTTCTCTATGAAAACCTTTCCGTCAAGGTGGTCTATCTCATGCTGCATGGCTATCGCGAGGAAATCGTCGTCTTCAATGGTATGTTTTTCTCCAAAACGGTCGAAATACTCCACTTTGACATGCTTGGCGCGCTCAACATCCTCGTAGATGCCAGGTACCGAAAGACACCCCTCCTGGAACTTCTCCGAGCCATCCTTCTCGATGATGACCGGGTTGATCATTTCAAGGGTGTTCTCTTTGGGCTGGTCGTGTTCGCCGTCTTCCTTCTCAAGAGGCACATTGATGATAAGTGCGCGAAGATCGACACCCACCTGGATGGCAGCAAGTCCTACACCGTTTCGGGCGATCATCGTCTCATACATATCATCAAGGAGGTCATGGAGTGCACCATCAAAAGATTCTACCTCTCTGGAGATCTTTTTCAAGCGCTTGTCAGGATATATCACTATCTCTCTAATCATGAAAAACCTACGAAAATGATTTGGTCAACACTTTGTCAATAAGACCATACTCTACCGCTTCAGCTGAAGACATGAAGTTGTCTCTCTCGGTATCTTTCTCTATCCGCTTGGCTGTTTTCCCTGTCTTTTCAGCAAGAATTTCGTTGAGCGTATCTTTCAGTCGCTGAATCTCCTGCGCCTGTATCTGGATGTCCGTGGACTGTCCCTGTGCTCCGCCGGATGGCTGATGGATCATGATACGGGCATGCGGAAGCGCATAACGCTTCCCTTTGGTTCCCGATGCCAACAGGAAAGCCCCCATGGATGCCGCCTGGCCGATACAAATGGTCACGATATCGGGTTTGATATAATTCATGGTATCGAACATGGAGAGTCCCGACGTGATCACTCCGCCCGGAGAATTGATGTAGAAGTAGATGTCCTTGTCAGGGTCCTGTGCTTCAAGGAAAAGCATCTGCGCCACGATGGAGGAAGCGACCTGGTCGTTCACCTCACCGCTGAGCATGATGATGCGGTCCTTCAAGAGTCTCGAATAGATATCGTACGATCGTTCACCGCGTCCGGTCTGCTCTACTACGTAGGGAATATAACTCATAATGTGCCTTTTAATATATAGTTAAATAGATGATTTATCTGTTTGAATATACATTAGAATAGTTAACAGACGCAAAAACTGCGCCTGTTCAAAAAAATTACTTCTCTTCAAGCCCGAGAAGCTTACCGAAGAGCTTGTCTTCGATCATACCCATTTTTACTGCCGGGAGCAGATTGTTCTCCTGGTAGTATTTAATCACTTGCTGTGGATCCTGTCCGCTCATCATTGCCTCGTAGTAGATCGCCTGTGAGACTTCCTGGTCATCAACACCCACTTCTTCTTTCTTTGCCAGTGCATCGACGATGAAGGTCGCCTTGACCGAATTGCGTGCATCTTCTCTCACTTCATCACGGAGCGCTTCCACTTTTTCAGGATGCTCTTTGAACGCATTGAGTTCTTCTTCGCTCATTTCTCTGGCTTTTGCATTGATCTTCGCATCGATCTCCTGCTCAACAATATTGTTGGGGAGCGCAAATTCAAAATGTGCCACCAGTGCTTCAATGAGTTTTGGCTTAAGCTCTTCATTGTATATCTTGGAGACTTTTTCTCTTTCGATCTGCTCTTTGAGCTTTTCCTTGAGTGTGTCAAGTGTCGCTTTATCATCCTGCAGCAGTTTCTGTGCAAGTTCATCATTCAATTCCGGTGCAGCCTGTTCTTGAATTTCATGCAGTTTTACCTTGAATGTCGCCTCTTTCCCGGCAAGCTCTTTAGCCTGATACTCTTCAGGGAACGTAACAACAACATCTTTCTCTTCATCATACTTCATGCCGATAATTTGTTCTTCGAAACCGGGAATGAACTGGCCTGAACCGATCTTGAGATTGAATTTTTCCGCTTTACCGCCTTCAAACGGCTCTCCATCGATGAAACCTTCAAAATCAATAACGACCATATCGCCGTCTCTTACCATTCTTTTTCTTTTGATCTTTTCGAACGGTGCCTGCTGTTGTGCGATCTCATTCAGTTTTTCTTCTATCTCCTGCTCTGTCACTTCCGGTTTTTCAAAAGCAGGTACTGCCTTTTCATAGCCTTCTGCTTTGATCTCAGGTCTCAGGGAGATCTCCACTTCTACTTCGATACCTTCATCTTTTTTATCATACTTTTTGAAGATCGGTTCTCCAAGGATATCAGCCGTATTGATGCCAGCTTCCTTTACACCAAGATCGATCAGCGATCTGAGCGCCTCTCCTTCTGCATCCTGTCTCAGTTTGTCACCATGAAGTTTTTTGACTACATGGGGAGGTACTTTCCCTTGTCTGAAACCGTCCACTTTCATCTGTTTGCCTGCTTCTCTCGCAAGTCTGTCGACATTTGTTTCGATTACTTTGTTCTCGATATTGCCTTGAACTGCCACATTGGCATCATCAATCTTCTTTACTGCAACTTTCACTACAATCCTTTGAATATAAATTGCGTGATTTTATCTAAAATTTGATAAAAAACGAATAGAAGCCCGGATTCATTATAAATATGGCTATAATCCCCCTTATGAAACAGGTCCATGAAAAGATCCGGAAATGGTATAAAAAGCATGGCAGAAAAGAGCTGCCCTGGCGCAATACTGCAGATCCCTATCCTATTTATCTCAGTGAGATAATGCTGCAGCAAACACAGGTAAATACTGTACTTGAGCGTTATTATTTTCCTTTTTTGAAAAAATTTCCGACATTCGAAGCCTTGGGGAAAGCACCGCTGGATGATGTGATGAAAATGTGGGAGGGATTGGGATACTACAACCGTGCAAAAAATCTGCATAGAACAGCTGCACTTCTATGCCAAAAAGAAAAGCAGACACAGGAGAACAGCACCACTTTGCCTTCTGATATCAACGCACTGATGGAACTTCCCGGTATTGGCATAAATACTGCCCATGCCATCGCCGCATTTGCTTTCAGGCAATCTGTCCCTGTCATGGAAGCCAATGTCAAGCGTATACTCTGCCGTTTACACAAATTGACAACACCTACTGACAAAATACTGTGGGAACTTGCCTACAGCCACCTTGACAAGAAGCATTCTTTTGACTACAACCAGGCGATGATGGACATAGGTGCTACACTTTGTACACCCAAAAATCCGCACTGTACACAGTGTCCCCTTTCTGCACTCTGCCTGGGCAAAGAGGAACCGACACGCTACCCGACAAAGAAAAAGCGTGTAGTGCCTAAAAAAGAACAACATATCATGCTTACTGTCTATGATGACAAACTGGCACTTTCGCAGCGTACTGGAAAGTTCCTGCATGGACTCTGGGGTTTCCCTTCTACGGAAGTACCGTTATGTGCTTCGGAATATCTGGGAGAAGTGAGCCATGCCTATACCCATTTCAAACTGCTGTGCAAAGTGTGGATCTATTATGAAACCGACAGCACTCAGGAGCACTATTTCACTGTTGAAGAGATACGAAAACTGGCTATCTCAAAAGTGGATGAGAAAATTGTTAAATTGTATTTGGATACAATACAGCATAACACGGAGGGTGGGTTCCAATACGGTGGATAAATCCACCCTACGCGTCTACTACAATATGCAGGATATACAATGAACAAAGACCAAGAATTCGAAGCGGCCGTTACCAAAGTACTGGAACTTCTGGGAGAAGACCCGAAACGAGAAGGTTTGCTGAAGACCCCGGGCCGTGTGGCCAAAGCACTGAAATTTCTTACCGAAGGGTATCATCAGGACCCGAAAGAGATCCTCAATCAGGCACTTTTCTCCACCAGTAATGATGAAATGGTACTGGTACGGGACATCGAATTCTACTCTATGTGCGAACACCATATGCTTCCCATCATAGGACGCTGCCACGTCGCATACATTCCTGACGGAAAAGTAGTCGGACTCTCGAAGATACCACGCATTGTCAATGTCTATGCCAGACGTTTACAGATCCAGGAGCAGATGACCGAACAGATCGCCGATGCCATTTCAAGCACTATCAGCCCCAAAGGGGTAGCCGTCGTCGTCCATGCCCGCCACATGTGCATGGAAATGAGAGGCGTACAAAAGATCAATTCGACCACTGTCAGTTCAGCACTCCGCGGGCTTTTCAAAAGTGATGAACGTACGAGGAACGAATTTTACAATCTTATCAATACACCGACTCCGTCGAACTTTTGATTATTTCATCAGCCAGGTCAGTGCCGGTCCTCTTTCCTGAAAGAATTTTGATTTTCCTTTCATCATATGGCTCATCATGGCCGAAGAGGTTTTTTCCCACTTCTTGTTCCCCACGATCGCCATCTTGTCAAACGCATTGCGGTGTTTGACACCGAATTTAAAATCATCCCAAGCAGCAAGCATATCCCAGCCTTTGAACTTTCTCATATCCACAAGCAGGTCTATTTCAAGTTCTTTAGCTTCTTTCAGTGCTTTGTCGATCATGGGAACAAAGATCTTATAATCTTCATGCGTCAGTTTACCTATCATCGCAATCTCAATAAAAAGTCTTTTTTTACTGCGTTTGATCCCAATCGATATACCGTGTTCTTTTACATAATCTTCCATTTTCTATTCCTTTGCTTTTTTTAATTATATCACAGAGTGCATTCATTGAAAATCAATCATACTTAACACAAATCGGAGTATAATTATCCTCTATAAGAGATATTTTATGTTAATTTAAGAAAATATGCGTAATATGCAGAAAACTTAATTAGGACAAAATTACTCCTAGTTAAAAATGAAACTCGTTTTCATAAGTTAAATTCAAAGAAAATCTTCATTATTTGAAAGCATACCTCCCAAACAGCGGTACTGCTTCAATAAGGGGACCAAAAGGGGCGCAGTTCCCCTTTTGAAGGAGAAACTATTCATGAAAGTCTATTTGGACAACAATGCCACAACGATCGTTGACCCGCATGTATTTACAGAAATGGAACCTTATTTTGTACAGCGATACGGCAACCCGAACTCTTTACACCTTTTTGCCAGTGAAACCCATCCGGCACTCAAAGATGCGATGGAGAAGATCTATGCGGGTATCCATGCACCCAAAGAGGACAGTGTCGTCATTACCTCATGTGCGACAGAGAGCAACAACTGGGTACTCAAAAGCATCTATTTTGAACAGATCCTGACAGGCAAGAAAAACCATATCATCATTTCCGAAGTGGAACACCCTTCGGTGATCGCCACGGCACAGTTCATTGAAAGTATGGGATGCAAAGTCACTTATCTTCCTATCAATCATGAAGGGATCATCGATCCGCAGACGGTCAGAGACACCATCACAGACAAAACGGCATTGGTCTCAGTCATGTGGGCGAACAATGAAACAGGTGCCATCTTCCCGGTTGAAGAGATCGGTGCGATCTGTGAAGAGCACGGCGTACCTTTCCATACGGATGCTGTCCAGGCCATCGGCAAACTGCCCGTAGATGTACAATCTTTCAATGTGGATTACCTTACCTTCTCTGCACACAAGTTCCATGGGCCCAAGGGGGTCGGTGCACTCTATATTAAAAAAGGCAAAGAGCTTATACCGTTGCTTCACGGAGGTTCACAGATGGGCGGCTACCGTTCCGGAACACTGAATGTACCGGGTATCGTCGGTATGGGGAAAGCGATGGAACAGGCTGTTGACGCACTTGATTATGAAATGGAAGATATCAGGGAGATGCGGGATGCTTTCGAAGATGAACTCCTTAAGATCAAAGATACTTTCGTTGTTACACCCAGAGAGAAAAGAACACCCAATACCCTCCTGATCTCTTTCAGAGGTATCGAAGGTGAATCCATGCTCTGGGACCTCAACCGTGCAGGTATCGCAGCAAGTACCGGATCAGCCTGTGCCAGTGAGGACCTTGAAGCCAACTCCGTCATGGAAGCTATCGGGGCAGCAGAGGACCTGGCACATACA
>JALSTF010000205.1 GCA_026983895.1 Sulfurovum sp. | reverse complement strand
ACTCGTAATTGTCAAAAAAGCCGTAGAGAGACTGAGAGGTATTTCAAGTACCTACTCCTATGCACCAGAAGGCCATGAAAGCGGGCTTGACGCACATCATTAGAGTTAAAAGTTAAAAACGATGACATTCTGCCGGAGTGTTGTCAGGAAAAATAGAAAATACGAAGGATAAAAAATGGGAATGGATAGTTTGATCGGCGGTACCATCTGGGATGAGTACAGCCAAAAAGTAACGGATCTGATGAACAATCCGAAGAATATGGGTGAGATCACTGAAGAGCAGGCTGAAGCTATGGGTGCGAAGCTCATCGTCGCTGATTTCGGTGCAGAGAGCTGCGGGGATGCTGTGCGTCTTTACTGGGCAGTAGATCCTAAAACAGACAAAATACTTGAATCAAAATTCAAGAGTTTCGGCTGCGGTACAGCGATCGCTTCTTCAGACACCATGGCAGAACTCTGCAAAGGGAAAACGGTAGATGAAGCAGTGAAGATCACCAATATCGATGTAGAAAAAGCCATGCGTGACACACCGGATGTCCCTGCTGTTCCTCCTCAAAAGATGCACTGCTCCGTCATGGCGTACGATGTCATCAAAAAAGCAGCTGCACAGTACAAGGGCGTCGATATGGAGAGCTTTGAAGAAGATATCATAGTGTGTGAATGTGCACGTGTCAGTCTTTCTACACTCAAAGAAGTGATCCGCCTCAATGATCTGACAACAGTTGAAGAGATCACTGATTATACCAAGGCGGGTGCTTTCTGTAAATCATGTATCCGCCCGGGAGGCCATGAAGAGAAAGATATCTATCTGGTCGATCTGCTTGAAGAGTATGAGAAAGAAAAAATGGCTGCGGCAGCGACACTCGGAAATGAGAACGCTTCAACAGGATCATTCAAAGAGATGACCATCGTACAGAAGATCAAAGCGGTCGACAGGATCGTCGATGAAAATATTCGTCAAATGCTCGTCATGGACGGAGGGGATATGGAAATCCTTGACATTAAAGAGAATGGTGAAAACATCGATATCTATATCCGCTATCTTGGTGCCTGTAACGGATGTGCAAGTTCCAGTACCGGTACACTCTTTGCCATTGAAAATATACTCAAAGAGAAACTGGATCCCAATATCAGGGTACTTCCTATCTAATGCAAAAGGTGCGTGACTGCGCACCCTACTTTCTTATCCGCCTTATGATCCCCCGTATCGTTATGACACACAGAAATACGATCAGCGTGATCACCAATGGATGCAGTCCGAACCAGCCCTGGCTGAACAATGCCTGGATTTGCTCCAATGGATGTTCCATCCATGCTTTATAATGCATACCCAGTGCTAAAATGAAAAATATGATTATGAATATTTTCAAATCCTGTTTCATACTCCAACCTTCTTTATTTTATCTATCATCAACTGCAAAGTTACATTGCCTCTGAAACGGTTCTCATTGACCGTATAGACAATATCTACTTTATCTCCCGGAGAAAAATGTTCTTGTGTCTTGAACTTTACTCCAGGTATCAAAATACCATGCTGAGAGAAAGTAAAACGCAAATGTTCTCCCTCTTTACCCATGGTACTGACCTCATGAACGATAACATCCTTCGTAATGAACTTGGGTGTAGGATTTCCCTCTCCGTAAGGTTCATATTGTTTCATCAGTTCAGTTAGGGAAAAAGAGATCTCTGAAAAAGCGAGTTCACCGACAATATCGGGGTCCGTGATTTGAATGGGAAAATCTGCTTTTTTAAAATTTTCCTGAAGCTGTCGTTTAAAATTTTCAAAAGATTCTTCTCTTAAAGAGAGACCTACGGCAGCAGGATGCCCTCCAAACTTTTCCAGATACTCCCTGCAGCCTTCTGTAATACGGAAAAGATCACATTCACCAAAAGTCCTGCCGCTGCCTTTGAGCATACCCTCCCCATTATTGCTCAGAACGATGCAGGGCTTTTCATGATAACGTGCCACACGTGCAGCAACGATACCTACAACCCCTTCATGCCATCCTTCACCCTCTACAACGATCACATGGTCATTTTCATCCACCTGCATCAATGCCTTCTCAGTAATTTCCTGTTCTGTTGCTTTCCTTGCCGTATTGAGATCGATCAGTCTTTCCAACCTGACCCGTGCATCATAAATATTACTGGAAGAT
>JALSTF010000204.1 GCA_026983895.1 Sulfurovum sp. | reverse complement strand
TAATGACCATTGCTTTAAGCATCGTCCGTCTGGGATCGGTCATATCTTCTACCGTATTGGTGATGACACTGAATCCCTGATAGGCAAAAAAGGTCAAGCCTATGGCAAAAAGCATACTGTCAAAAGGCGGCATATCCGATGTGCTCAGCAGTTTGGGGTCGATATAGAAGAGGGCTACTCCGGCAAAAGCGATCAATATGGACAATTTGATGAAGACAATGACATTTTCCGATCTTGCAACCAGCGAAGCACCCACAAGGTTGATAAGCGTGAAAAGACCCACGATCCCCAGTGCAAAGCTGTTCTGGACCATCATGCTGCCATGCATGAAGGTTCCGGCATAGGCACCGAACGATTTGGCCACTGCTGCAATGGCGATGAGCTGCGAAAAGTAAAACAGTACACCTGCACTTCCGGAAAAGACCCCTTCCCCAAACCCCTGCACCAGATACTCTACGATACCGCCACGCGATGGGTAGGCAATGGCCAGTTTGGCCAGCGAATATCCGCTGAGCAGTGCAGCCGCTCCGCCAAAGACGAAAGAGAGCCACACGAGATTTCCTGCAATGGCACCCGCCTGCCCGATGACGATAAAGATCCCCGCTCCCACCATGGAACCGATACCCAGAAACACAGCGGACCAGAGTCCGAATGCTTTTTTACTGCTGTTCATTGTTGTCTTTGAAGACTTTCTCGAAGACATTGGCACCCATCACCAGGGCCAATCCGTCGAAGAAGAGGCTGAAGCCTACCAGAAGGCCGATGAGCAGAACGGAAGTATGCGGCCAGCCGATCACGAAGATCATCGCCATGAGCAGTGACAGGACAGCATTAAAGGCCCAAATACCCCATCCTTTATGCGGATAGAACGAAGAAGCCAAGGTAAATCCGCTGAAAGAATCCATGAAGAAGTAGATGGAGAACAGCAGACCGAGTGTAGCGATGCCCCCTGCCGGATTGAGCAGCATATAGAGCCCCACACCCAGAAAAATGATGCTCTTAAGCCATCCTTTCCAGTCGCTTGCATCTGTCTTGTAGGTAAAGTACCCCACAAGGAAAGCACTCATCAGGAGCAGCCAGGCAACGAAGACCACGGTGGTCACTGATGCCGCGACAGGGAACATCGCACCGAGAAATCCTATCACCATCAGAATGACCCCTACGGTCTTAGCATTTTTCTTAAAGACTTCGAGCTCTCCGAGCTCTTTTGGAGGTTTCCACATGATTGATCCTTTTTATTTTTGTATAGCGGTATTCTACTCTCTGAAGATTAACTGAAAGTAATGATACTATTTTTCTGCCATACGCACAGGAATTACGGTATCTACGGAGCGTATATGAAGATCACGCTGAGGGAACGGTATCTCGATATCATTTTCATAGAGTGTTTTATAGATGAGTATCAAAAAACGTGAAGCTGTTCGTTTGGGAAAAAGGATATCATTGCCTTTGATCCATATTTGGAGTACAAAATTCACACTGCTGTCCCCCATCTCGGTCATCAGGACCCTTGTATGTTTTTCGCCATTGATATAGATGTCTGTAAAACCGCTTTGGTTAACCGCTTTGAGGATGATCCCGACAAGCTTTTCCGCATCGGTACCGTACTTGACACCAAAAGGGATTTCGAAACGGCGTATCTTGTCGTTCATGGTCCAGTTGATGACATCGTGTTGAATGAATTCCTGGTTGGGTACGATGATATCGATATTGTCATTGGTGTTGATGGTGGTGGAACGCATACGGATATCGGTCACATGTCCGCTCAGGTTGTTTTCGTTCAGTTGAACGAAATCCCCTATTTTGATGCTTCTTTCAAACATGAGTATCAATCCTGAAACAAAGTTCGAAACGATATTCTGCAGTCCGAAACCGATACCTACGGAAAGTGCCCCGGCGACCAGTGCCAGAGAGGAGAGTTTGAGCCCGAGGGCATTCAGCGCAACAAAGAATGCTATGACAATGATGAGATAATAGCCCATATTGGCAAGCATGGTCTGTGTTGACTGGGTGATGGAACGTTTTCCTTCCGTCAGCTGCCTGACCTTGCGCTGATAGACCCCGGCAATGAGAAAACCGAAAACGATGATGATCATGGTAACAATGATCTTAAAGATGCTGATAGGTGTCTCTTCTGTAGAAAAGAGCGGCCTGTTAATATAGCGCCATGTCGTTGAAAAGATCTTTCCAACCTCTTCTTTCCCTGCAAAGACCAGTGTACTCAAGTGCCCCATATAGCGGTTTTCCATGGAGAGGAGCAGCGGTACGACACCGTTATAGACTTCGGAAGAGGCAACGGTATTCATCTCTTTTATCTGATCACGTATCTCCCTGCCCAGAAAAAATGCCGTCTCATCCTTCTGCTGCAATGCTGACGAAAAAAGCAGGAAACGTTCTGAAAGCATATCGTTCAAAATAAAAAGATAGGCACGTTTCATCTCTTTGATCTTGCTTTCTACCTGCCGGATCTTTTCTTTGTTATTTCCCAGTACTATCTGATCCTGTTCTATTTTCAGTTTGGTCAACGTCTCTTTGTATTTCTTTGCCAGCCTTGAGTAAACACTCAACCGTTCCCTTATTTTTTCGGCAGGCAGGGGGATCTCTTCAAGGTGTGCCTCAAAAAGTGCGGAGAGAGCATTTTTTCGTGCATTTCTTTCTTTTATCTGTGCGATATAGTGCTGAATATGTTTATGATAGAACGCATCCTGAAGCTGCATGGAGAAGAGATCTTCATCATCCGGCCTGGCCTGTGCGATCCGTTTTTCAACAAGTGTGATCTTCTCTTTGGTCTTTTCAAGTTTTTCTACCAAGGCATCAATATCACGGATATCGCTCACATAACGCATGAAGAGCTTTCTGTACATCTTTTCATTGGTAATGGTTTTGGGTACGGTCACAGCGGCTTTGGGAGACCAGGCCTTGCTCAACTCGCTCAATAAAGTCTTTTCAAGCGCCTCTTCCGCCGTAAGGTTCACATCGGGAAGTTTTTGTAACAGCGTTTTATAGGCAGTGGTATTCGCCTCTATCAGTGTCGCGTTGATATCAGCACCGTACAGCCCCTGTATCAGACACAATATGATCACCACTATATATTTCTGCATCTTCCCTCTCATCTTCATCAAGTTTTTTTTAATTATACTCGATTTTTTACAAAACTCACCGATATGCCTCTGTGAAAATGATCCAAATAGCGATATTTTTGGCACCTTGCGATAAAATACAGAGAAGCATTGATGATAGAAAGGAGCACCTTTTATGATAAAATATATATTTTTGATCCTTATCGCTTTCATACTGTGGCTCACAGCTCCGCTCTGGATGGTACACCCTTCCAGCCATTCGCCTGAGAATGCAATGGACCAGTATATTGAAGAAAAGAATACTGAGATGAAAACACTTTCCGCCAAAGAGGCTGAAGCCATGCGCAAATATGTAGAAAAGTTCGGGGAAAAACCCAAGATACGCTACAGCACAGGCACACCTGTACTTGTGCAGAATTACTGGAAAAAACATTTCAAGCATCCCGAAGCGGTGGTCGAACTGCGCTGCACCCCACTGAAACAGACCGATCAGGGATGGATGACCGTCTGTGACTATCGTGCGAAAGAAGATTCCGCAGGTTTAAATATTTACCAGGATGTCTATTATATCAACAAAGGTATCGTAAGCAGATAATATGACAATTTGACATCTTTTTTGCTTTTTTTTTCAAAATACCCTATCATTTCTCATATACCACGACGGAGAGAAAGATGGAAGGTATGATAAAAGTCAGCTATACGGTGATGTGCAGGAACGATGTGCACATCGAACTGGAACTCAAAGATATTCTTGAGAATGAAAAAGTGCTCAAAGTGATTAAAAGCGAATTTGCCAAAGGCTTGCGCAATATCGATGTACAAAGCAGAGAAGACATACCTCTTTTGATCAAAAGCCATAAGAATATCTTTGAATTCATGGCGAGCAAAAACGATTTTGCCGATCTTCTTGAACTTGCGGAAGAAGATGCCAAAAAACACAAACGCTTCAAAAAAGAGTGTGACGGTGTAGAACTCGTCGATATCGTTACTGTAGACTAGCGTTTAAAGTGTTCACATTTTTGGAAAAGGTGCTCAAGGTTTTTGACTGCAAGATGCCCTCTCTTGCTGATGATCACCTTCTCTTCTTTGAGTTTATGCATCTGGGTGCTTACCACTGAACGCACAGAACCGATCATTTCGGCGAGCGATTCATGCGAAAGGTTGTTGATGAGTTTTACTGGATAGTGTTCATTCTCTGTAGGGCATGTATCTGTATGTTTCAGTATAAGGTTGGCAAGCCTTGTGGTTGTATCGTGAAAGACAAGAGATTCACCGAACGCTTCAAGTTCCCGCATACGGTCACCAAGATAGGGAAGAAAACGTTTATTGAACGCAGCATGTTCCTCTATCCATTCCCTGGCACGGAGCAACGGTATGGAAAGCAGTTCCATATGGTCCAGAGGAACGGGAAAAACGATATGTTCTTTACCGTCAAGCAGAGAAAAAACATCGAAGATATCTCCCTCTTTCAATAAAAAAAGCGCTAGACTCCGTCCGCTCTCAGGATCGATCTGCGTGATCTTGAGCCGACCGCTTACAATAATATGAAGATACTGCATACCCCCGTCCACATCGACAGTATCTCCTTTTTTCCAGTAAAGCTCCGTACATTCGTCCACAAGCCCACAGCGTACAGTTTCTTTAAGATTCCCAAAAAGAAAAGAGTCACGCAAGACCTTGCAGGCACGTTCACGTAAAAATGTTTGGCTATCCATAGTCGTTCCCCCCCCTTATTACATTCATAGATGTAATGATTATACTTAAATTAATCTGAAAAACCACCTCTCCCATGACGCTGTTTTCTTTTTTCTTTTTGCATATTTTTCATTCTGTTAGCCAGCTTACAGAAGCGATAACCTTCTTCCCATATACTTCTTGGTATCACTTCACTAAAAAAGGATAGAAAATGAAACAAAAATGGTTACTTTCAACATTGACATGCGGACTTCTTCTGAGCAGCACGCTGCTACAGGCGAAAACAGATCACAGGATTTTGATGCAAAATGCAGTACAGCAGCATAACAAAAACACCAAGCAAGCTCCAAAAGAGATCGTAGAGGGTCTACAGGATACTTTCTCGGCCTTGGCTGCATTGCAGAAAAAGCAGAACGATACAGCTACAAAACTCCTGGAGAAAGCAACAACTTCTTTTGACACAGCACTGAAAAAAAATCCTGCGCTGGGGCTGGTACCCATCGATGAACAGGTGCAGATATTTGAATTTACCGGCAATGCAGACATGATCGCAAAAAGGATAAAATGGGCACAAAAACTGCTTGAGGTACACGATACCCAGGCTGCCATAGACACCCTTGTACCGTTAAAAGATGAGCTGGACATCATGGTAGTCTCCATTCCTATGGATCTTTATCCGGTTGCGACCAAACAGGCGTATGAAGCACTTCAAAAAGGAAATATCAACAAAGCGGTTGCCGCATTGACCACCGCTCTGGGAAGTCTTGTCACTACAAAAGTGGTCATTCCTACTCCACTTCTTGTTATACAGGACCTTATCACTGAAGCTTCCAAACTCGATAAGACGAAAAAAGCCGATGCCCAAAAACTCCTTGCTGCGGCACAGGAAGAGATAAAACGTGCAGAACTTTTGGGCTATACTTCAAAATATGCTGCGGTGTACAAACACGTTGAAAAAGAAATCTCACAGATAAAACAAGAGATCAAGGGCAAAAACCATGTCGAAAAACTTTATGAAACACTGAAGAACGATATCAAGAACATCGTCGCAAAAACACATATAAGCAAAGTAAAAGTCGCTTCTCCATATTCTTCAATATCAAATAGTGGACTGCCTGACAGTGTGGGGGCAAAAGAGCAGAAAGCACTCAACAATCCCTCCTCCGTGAAAGACCATGCAGCAGCAGCGGCAAAAGTTGAAGAGACCATGGACAAAGATGCGTTCAAAACGAAAATGGACTCATCTGCCTTTAACAAAGAGGTAAAGAAAGACGTAAAAGAAGTAGAAACCCCCAACGAGGTGAAAACGATCAATAAGGAAGACAAGAACAATCCGTATCAGTAAAATATACCGGAGCTTACAGGCTCCGGACTAAAACTTTTTCTGCAGGATCTCTTTCCCGAGTTCTACACCGGGTTGATCATAGGTATTGATATGCAGCATAATACCGCACAGAGACGTAAGCAGTTCATAATAGATGATCAGGCTTCCTATATTTTTTTCACTTAGAGAATCCAGTGTAATACTGTCTACGTTGATGCCTTGTTTGATAATACTCTCTTTTGTGGCTTCACACTCTCCATCGATCAATTCATTAAAGCTGTAGCCGTTGATATAGTCTGTTTTTTCTATGAACTTCAATGTGATATCCGGAACTTTCATCTCTTTTTCAAAATCATAAACTTTGATAAAGGTCACTGTCTTGTCTCTCGGCCCCTGCATGATGAGCTGCAGGAACGAGTGCTGATCGACTGAACCGATATGCCCGATGGGCGTAAGCCCTGTATGATTTTCACAAGCATTTATTTTGCCCAGAGATTCACCCCACAGCTGAACATACCATTTGGTAAAATCTTCGAGACAGGTAGCATAAGAGAAAAGCACATTGATGGAAGCACTTTCTCTGTATTGTGTGAAAAATGCTGCTTTTTTCACGATATGGTTTTCTTTTTGGGCAAAAAACCTCTCTGCCGTGGCAGAAGCCCCTTCCAGGATGCTTTTAACATCATAGCCCGCAATACTCAGCGGTACAACACCCACGGCACTCAAAACAGAAAAACGTCCTCCGACATTTGCAGGAATATGATATGCTTTTATACCGTAAGCCCCTGCAAACTGATCCAGCACAGACCCCCGGTCCGTGATAACCATGATATGATCTTTGTCGGCATCGGCATAATCAAGAGAAAATTTAAATATGATCTCTTTAAATATAGATATCGTTTCGATCGTTGAACCCGATTTTGAAACAACGACGAACAGGGTTTTGTCCCTCTCTATTTTTGAAAGTTTTTCCGAGAGGTCTATCTCGTCTGGATTTTCCAGAAAGATCATCTTTTTTACATTTTTATTTTGGTATTTAAAAATAGAATCGATCGCTTTCGTTCCGAGAGATGAACCTCCGATACCTATGACAACTATGGTATCAGTCTCTTTGACATACGGATTGGCAGCAGCATAGCTGCATGCATCTTCCATAACGGGCAGAGAATCACTGCCCAAAGTAAAATAGCCGGAAACACCGTTTTCTTTTTCCTCCACGATCTTTTTAAACGCATTCTCCATAGCCTGTGTGATATCTGCATCCGCTTTCCATATAAAATCATTTTTGTATTCGATCATTGTCCTTCCTTCATTTTATTTTTTTCAAATAGACCACACTCAGGGGCGGCAGTGTAAGCTCCAGCATCTGCTTGCGCCCATGCCGTTCTTTTGCTATGGACTTTATACGGCGGGGCTTTGCTGTGGTGCTGCCGCCGAAATCTTCATGATCAGAATTAAACAGTTCCAGGTATGTGCCTTTTGCTGGTAATCCCAGAGGATAGTTCACATGCGTTTTGTCTGCAAAATTGCATATGATGACAATAGGTGCCTGATTTTTCGCACCCTTTCTCACAAAGGCAATCACATTTGCGGCTGCATCATTTTCATCTATCCAGGAAAAGCCTTCATTGATCACATCATTTCTGTGCAGCGATGGTTCTTCAGCGTAAAGCCGGTTCAGTGTTCTGACCACATTTTGTACGCCGCGATGTCCCGAAAAACCGAGCAGATGCCAGTCAAGGCTCTGTTCATAGTGCCACTCGTTAAACTGGGCGAACTCTCCTCCCATGAAAAGCAGTTTCTTCCCCGGATGTGCCATCATAAGTCCATACAATGCTCTTAAATTCGCAAATTTTTTCTCATTGTCTCCCGGCATTTTATTGACAAGAGAACCCTTCATGTGCACGACTTCGTCATGGCTTAAAGGCAGGATATATTTTTCATGGAACATATATACGAAACTGAATGTCAAGTCTTGATGATGGTATTGCCTGAAAAAGGGTTCTTCTTTCATATATTTCAGTATATCGTGCATCCAGCCCATATTCCATTTATAGGCAAAGCCCAGTCCGCCTTTATCGACCATACCTGTGACCATGGAATAATTGGTAGACTCTTCGGCAGCCATGATGATGTCCGGAAACGTTTTATAGACCGCTGTATTCAAATCCTGCAAGAATCTTACGGCACCGCGGTTGATATTGCTGCCGTCTTCGTTCGGTACCCACTCCCCCTCTTCCCTTGCATAGTCAAGATACAGCATAGAAGCGACACCGTCCACCCTGATCCCGTCTGCATGATAAAGATCGAGCCAGAACATCGCCGAACTGACAAGAAACGCCCGTACTTCATTTCTGTCATAATTAAATATGGCACTTTTCCATTCGGGGTGGTAGCCTTTTCTGGGGTCTGCATGCTCATACAGACAGGTACCGTCAAAATTCATGAGTCCATGGCCGTCATTCACGAAATGGGAAGGGACCCAGTCCAAAATAACACCGATACCGTTCTGGTGCATAATGTCTACAAATTCCATGAACTGATGGGGTGTACCGTAGCGTGAGGTCGGTGCAAAATATCCGGTGGTCTGGTACCCCCACGATCCCTCGAACGGATACTCCATGACCGGCATGACTTCTACATGGGTGTAATGCATCTCTGTCACATAACATGCCAGTTCTTCTGCGGATTCCACATAGGTCAAAAAACGGTTGTCTTCCTCCACTTTGCGTCTCCATGATCCCAAATGCACTTCGTAAATAGAGATGGGGGCTTTGTGCGAATTTTTTTT